>JAKSJT010000293.1 GCA_024402125.1 Bacteroidales bacterium | reverse complement strand
GCATATTCACTCATATCAAACCTGACAAGGTTTTCATGAAGTTCACTTGCCAAAGTTCTTGCAAGCTGGGTCTTACCGACTCCTGTAGGGCCAATAAACAGGAACGAACCAAGAGGCTTCTGAGGATTGGAAAGACCTGCCTTTGAGATAAGAAGAGATGTGCAAAGTGCATCCACAGCTTTATCCTGACCGAAGATATGGTCCTTGATTCTTTCTGAAATTCCATCAAGAGGGTCATTCTCTGCACTTGATAGCTTCTTACCGGAAATCTCTGCAGTTATCTTCTCTACAAGATTCTTGTCAATGGACTTCACAATCTCGTCAGGATGAGCCTCCACCCAAGCTCCACAATCATCCATAAGGCTGATCGCCTTGCCTGGAAGGCATCCTGGCAGATGTCTTATCGACAAGTCCACCATATACTCAAGTGCTGGCTTTGCGTACTTGATACCATGGAATTTTGAATATCTGGAAGACAAGGTCTTCACGATAGAAACGGCATCGTCCCTTGTCATTTCATCAAGGTCAACCCTAGTGAAGTATCTGTCAGCTGTTGCGTTCTTTCCCTGAACCTTCTTAATGTCCTGGAATGTTGTAGTAGCGATGAAAGGGACCTCATTATCTGTCAGATAGTTTGACAAAATTGATGCAGCATCTGAAGAAGAGTTTGAAGATCCGGTATTGAAAAGAGTATGGAAGTCTTCAATTACAACAATGATGTCACTTTCCATCTTTATCCTTTCCATAAGAAGCTGGATATTCTTCTCAAGAGCTCCACGCATCTCTGTACCTGCCATAATGAGAGACGGTTTCACATTGAAATAGCGCATGCCAAGGATCCTGAGCGGGAAGGACTCACCCAGGCTTCTTCTACAAAGCTCTCTAATAAGAGCTGACTTTCCGACACCATGATCAGCTACCAGAAGGACATTGTTATTTTCCATTCGGCAGAGGATACGTGCTATTTTGGAAATCTCCTCTTCCCTACCGATAAACTTCTCCTTAGGATCAGGCGCCAGGAATTCTCCAAAAGGAATAGGTTCTTCTTCCCCAAAATACAAGTCATCGGAATTGGAGTTAGAATCAATGGACAGAAGAAGAGCAGTAAAGTCACCGAGGCGTCCGTTAATGTACGACTCCAAAGCCGACCCTGCGAATGAATCCTGCAGAGTAAGAACTGCATGCACAAAATGAGGAAGGTCTATTATCTCAGCAGCAGCGTTTCGAGCCTGCATCTCCGCATAGGAGAACATCTGGCTGAACTGGTTTGATGTGTTGAGCTCGTATTTGATCCCTTCAGGTACCTTTTCCATCTTCTGTAGATAATCATCCACCTCTGTCTGGAGTGCCTTTGGATCGGCCCCAATCTCACTTAAAGCTGTGCAGAACGAAGGGATATCACACAATGCATACAGGAAATGCTCCGGGGTAACGAATTCATTTCTTGCCTTTCCTGCCTTCTCAGCTGCCTTATTTATTGATTTGATTATATCTTTTGAGTATTCCATCTAACTAATTCTAAAAATACACTACTGATTGTTATGTGACCTAAGTTTATCGAACGGAACCACCTCGAACCTTAAAGGGAAGTTCTGTGCCCTTGCAAGAGCAACCGCCTTTGCAACTTTTGAGTGAGCGATGTCATATGAATATACTCCGACTGCTGCTTTCCCCTTGACATGAGTGATGTTGGCAATCTCCTCAGCCTCCGAAAGGCTCTTGAAGAATACGGACATGACCACATCAATGACAAACTCAAATGTCGTGAAATCGTCATTGAGGATATTGACCTGATATTGCTTTGGTTCCTGGGTCCTGTCTGAGACTATCGTTTCATCTCTTCTAGTTCGTTCTCTTTCTTCCATATAATGTCCGGTAAAGTTTCTCAAAGATAAAAATAAGCATACTTAGGTGAATGTGCAATTTTTTGCACAAACGGCCTTTGTATGCTGTACGATTATTCGTCCGAGAATCTTTCTAAGCGATCACCTCAAGCTTTGCATAAGCAAGACTCAGTTTCTTCTCCCCTCCAGAGAAGTCCACCAAAGCGAATGTCCCGTCCGTTTCCTTGACAATGCCTTCTCCAAACTTCGGGCTTCTAACTCTCTGACCGGCCTTGATCACCACTTCTTCTGAAACATTTACAGAAGCGTCCTTGGGTGACTCCACAACAAGTTTCGTTGGAGATGCATAATTACCAAATACCCTATAGAACGGAGCAAACTTGCCATAGAGTCCGCTCTGCGTTGGATCCGGACTTTCCAGAATCGCAAAGACAATGCATTTGAACTTATTCGCAAATTCCTTTTCCTGAAGCACATCCATAAATAAAGTTGCAACCTTGTCCGGTCTGAGTCTGAATGCACCGCATCCGAACGCTCCCAGAACCAATGAATCATGACCATTAGATAGACCGACTCTATAGATTGTTCTGATCTTGTTCAGCATTACCCTCTTTCCTTCCTGGTTGAATCCTCCATCAGGAGCTTTGAGTAAAATGTCTTCTGCTCCCTTATCGTTGAAATTGAGTGCAGCACACGAAATGATTGCTACCTGGTATGGGTTCTCCATGAATGCATAGCAGGCTCTCTGGCCTTTTCTAAAGACTGTCACATATGGAGAGTATACTGCGCCAAAGTTTCTGTCCATCGGGTATTTCGTCTGCTTGAAGACCGCTCCGCACTCTTCTGAACGCTTTTTATCATAATACTGATACAGAGTCTGAGAAAGTGTACTCTGACGGCAAAGAGACTCTTCCTGGGCCTTTGATCCCTTGTAATACCATCCGCAGGCAATATAAGCATCTGCAAGGTTCAGAACAGCAGGATTGAGACCCTTATCTATAAGGTCCTTGGCAACACTAAGACAATCTTTGTTTATTGTTCCTGTAAGAGTCGGACAATCCAGAGATGGAACATCTGCTACGTTGAATTCCTTCTCGTAGAAAACTGTTGCATCAGCACTTTTGGATAAATCGGACAGTTCCACTTCCACTCCGGTATCTGTCCTGTAACCTCCAGCCTTGAAGACAAGGTTATTGTTTTTGAATACATCACCCCTTGCGGCTTTTGCGGCAAATGACCCCTTCTGTGCTTTTTCTAAAAAAGCTTTAATATCCCACTGAACGTAATTCATACAATACTATTATTCTGACTTTAAATTTAAAAATTGTTTTCCTTAATACGACTTCCTAGGCAAGGATATTTCCAGAGAATCATCCAATGGAAAGGTTCTTCACTAATAGGTACGATTTCATCAAGATACTTGGTCGATTTATGGCAAAAACAAACAACTAATTAACAACCAGAAGGACATTTAATTAATTCTCTTAACAACACATATCTATTTTTTAAACAATTTGATTGATTATTATTGGTTAAGCCATTTTATTATTACTAACTTGCATTGAAAACAAAACTTTAACCACCACTATTCCAATTCTTTCAAGATGGCTTCATCGAAAACTAAATTATTTCTTGCATTAGCAACTGCAGTAGCAGCTTCTTTTAGCAGTGCATCCGCTCAGACTCTGAAGCTCAATGAGCTGGAGTATTTCGAGCCTCAAGGAGTCAATATCCTTCCTTTCAATAACCTCTTCACAGGTGGATTCAATGACGAGAAGAACTCCGGTATTGAGATTATCCATCATGGTGTAAGAACATTACAGGGAGGTGCCATCAGGCTCTCAACAGCCCCTGAGCAGTGGGATCTTGTCCCTGAGACAACTTCACGTATTGTCAACAAGGAGAACGGATCTGTTGAAATCGGTCTAAGATACGCCGACTATGACTTTAACTCCAAGCTGATCGTGTCAGCCAAGGACAAGGGTATCGAGATCGCTGTTTACCTTGACAAACCGGTTCCTGCTTTCCTCGAAGGAAAGGCTGGACTCAATATCGAGCTCCTTCCTTCCCAGTACTGGAACAAGGCATTCATGGTGGATGGTCGCCTGGACAGATTCCCAAAATACGCAACCAGCGCAACTGTTGTCAGGTCCAATGACGAAAAGGTCAAGCAGTTCAAGGGATATAACACATCCGATGACAGAGGTACCGGTAAATTCATTGACCCTCTTCCTCTTCAGACAGGAAGAAATCTAATCCTCGCTCCAGATGAGCCTGAGAGACTTATCAAGATATCGTCAAAGGACACTGATATCAGCATCTATGATGGCCGAATCCTTGCCCAGAACGGATGGTTTGTTGTAAGAAGTATTCTTCCTGCAGGAAAAACAGGCAAAGTCCTTTCATGGTACATTGAGCCTAATGCAGTAAAGGGATGGATAAGAGAACCGACTGTCGGATTCTCACAGGTAGGTTATACGACAAAACAACCTAAGGTTGCTGTCATCGAGCTTGA
>JAKSJT010000292.1 GCA_024402125.1 Bacteroidales bacterium | reverse complement strand
TATATTAGATCTCAGGTCTCTACCATTTCAGAAGAGACTAGGGCTCTTCTATCCGGAGAAGTCGCTTTATCTGTTCTGGCAAGCGATGAATGGATCCATGCGAAGACCGTTCTTCTATTCAATTCACTGCCGGATGAGATTGATATGAGCTATCTTTTTGATAAGGCCGTTGAATCCTCCAAAAAGGTGGTTCTGCCAGGTGTTAAGGGAGATGAGCTGGAACTCTATTATTATGATCCTTCCAGAATCACTACCGGTTCATTTGGTATACTTGAGCCAACGGCTGACAGTGATCCTGCAAGGCCATGTGACATAGATCTCGCAATAATTCCTGGTCGGGCCTTTACTGCCACCGGAAAACGAATGGGTAGAGGAAAGGGTTATTATGACAGGTTACTTCCATCTCTATCCTGCCCGAAGATAGGAGTCTGCTATCCTTGTCAGATAGTTGAAGATTTGCCGGTAGAGAAGTGGGACATACCAATGGATAAAGTTATTTTTGGATAAAGTAGAATAAGATATGCAAGCTATTGATGTAATTGGTGCAATTGAAAAGGTGGCACCTAGACCTTTGCAGGAGGATTATGACAACACTGGAATTCAGGTAGGGGACAGATCTTCAACCTTGACTGGAGTGCTTGTCTGCCTTGATATCACAGAAGAAGTAATCGATGAGGCAATTCAGAAAGGTTGCAATATGGTAGTTTCACACCATCCTCTCCTTTTCAGGGGGCTCAAACGAATATGTGGAGACTCCTTGGTTGAGAAGTGTGTCATCAAGGCTATAAAGAACGACATTGTTCTATATTCTTCCCATACAAACCTTGACAATGCTTTCGGGGGAGTCAACCATAAGATTGCATCGATTCTCGGTCTGGAAGGTCTTGAGTGGATTGTACCGGGTTCGACAGTTGAAGGAGTTGAGAGCGGTTCTGGTCTTATCGGATCCCTTCCGTCTCCAAAACCTGCAGGAGAGTTTCTCTCTGAGGTTAAGAAGGCATTTGAAGTTGACTGCATTTCATACTGCGGACCGCTGGATAAGACAGTCACTAAGGTCGCTCTTTGTGGTGGTTCAGGTTCGTTCCTTATCGATGATGCGATAGCAAAGGGTGCAGATTGCTTTTTGACAGGAGAGATATCTTATCATCACTATTTCGGATATGAAGATACTGTCATTGCAGCACTTGGACACTACCAGAGTGAGCAGTACACAAAGGATGTGCTGAAAGATATTATCCAAAATGCATGTCCGGGCATTAAAGTTGAAGTTACCTCAATCAACACCAATCCGATCTGCTATCTGTAGTCGATCTGGACTGGCAGAATGATTTTGGAAAGTTAAACTATAGCTTTATGGAAAAGGGAAAACTATTTATGGGCATTTGCCTTCTTTTAGGACTAATGTTCATCGGTGCCATGCTGCCAAAGGCAGTAAATGACTATCGCGGCTATGAAAGGGTCGTCAATGTAAAGGGTCTATGTGAGAAAGAAGTGATGGCGGACAAGGTTATCTGGCCTCTTTCAATCACAGTCAGCGGAGATGATATCAATGTTGTCTATAAAGATATCAGCTCACGAAATGCTGCTGTAAAAAAGTTCCTTATCGATGGTGGTATTCCAGAGGAGAGCATTACAGTATCTGGCGCTACTGTTTCTGACAGAAACACTCAGTCCTATACCTCAAACAGGCTCTTCCGCTATCTTGTAAAGGATGTTGTTACTGTTTGTACATCTGACGTTGAGACTGTTAGGAACCTTATGGCTCGTCAGAATGAGCTTCTTCAGGCAGGTATTGTCCTTGATGACGAGAACTGGGAGAATCAGACAGTATTCTCTTATGAGTCCCTTAATGACATTAAGCCAGCAATGATTGAGGAGGCAACAAAGAATGCACGTGAGGTGGCTCTTAAGTTCGCATCGGATTCAGGCAGCAAGCTTGGTAAGATCAAGGAAGCTAATCAAGGAACATTCTCAATCAGTGACAGAGACTCAAACACTCCTTGGGTAAAGAAAGTCAGAGTTGTAACCAATGTCACATACTATCTCAACAAATAGTTGATTAAGAAGTACGATTGTTATTATTCATAAGAGGGGTTGGTCCAAACGGATCAGCCCCTTTTGACAGTACTATTTTGAGTCGTCGAGAAGTCTCAGAAGTGTGTGAGGTCAAATTCTTTGTTTTTTGATACAGTCCATAATTATTTCCATAGATTGTTTATCCACGCCAGCTAGTCTTGCTTTCTCCTCAAATGACAATGCCGCAGAGGATACCTCGGAAAGGATTTCTTCAGCATTTTTAATGTCATTTTGGTAAGCAAGCCTCGTCAACTACCCATTAGCTGAAGACTAATGGGCTTGTGACTGCCCGATAGTGCAAACGCCCGATTGAGCTCCTACCTTTTTGCGTCCCTTGGGACGTGGCGTCACATCGAAACCGAACTTGTGGTATTCTGGATTGAATGATACAAGTGCACCAACCTTACCAAATCTTTCTTTGTAACATCCCTTCCATTGGAGCTTGCTAATCTCTTTTCCCCATAGAAGAACACTGACGACATTACTTTTCATTTTTCTTTCTCCTTACTCTTTTATTTGTCAATTCGTCTCTTGTATCATATAGACTTCTTGGTACTTCAGGGATAATTTCTGAAATGTTTTCCAATCTCTGTATTGCACGCAGAAGTGCAACTAGGTTGTCTAGACGTATGGAATAAGCTTCTCCTTTTTCAAATCTAACGATGGTCATTATGGATACTCCACTTTGTTTTGCGACGTCCTTTTGAGTGAGTCGTAGGGCAATCCTGTAGTCCTTAAATCGTCTTCCTAAATCTACAATTATGTCATTGTTGGATCTTTCGTAAAGATCCGTGGAATATAAACTGTTCATAATGGATATAAATATACACAAATGATAATTAAAGGTCAATATTTGCCTATAATTTATCATATATGTTAGTTTATTAATCTTCCCCGAGATTGGTTTTGCGCTTGGGCTGCCCCCACACAAAACAACATCTAAAACAAAAACGGGATGGCCTGGACCATCCCGTTAATATCGATTGACTCGAAATTCAATTATTCGCCATCCGAAGGAGCCTCTGCTTCTGCATCAGCAGCAACATCTTCAACTGTAGCAGCCTCTGGAGCCTCTACAACTTCCTCTACAGGAGCTTCCTTATGAAAAGGGAAACCGATGCAAGTAAGTCTGTCTGTGAAGTAAAGCCATGCACCGACACCTGCGAGAACAATAAGAAGATAAAGGAGCTTTCTCCAAAGTGGAGTCTTCTTCTCAGCAAATGGATCGTTCATCACAACCTTAGGGTACTTTGCAAGGTGTGTAAGAGTTGCACCGAACTTGATGTTGACAAGAACATCAGAGTTGATTGCCCAACCGTTAGCGTTAAGAACTGGACCAAGGTTACGCTTTCTAAGCTTCTGCCAAGCGATGAACATTGAAGGACCAGAAATACATACAACAAGTACTACGAGGAGGATAAGGACATTGTACCAAGGGTGGATAAGACCCATGATAGCAGAACCGATCATACCTAAGCCCATACCTACAGCTGCAAAGATACCTGCGAACTTAGCGATATCGAATCCAGGAGCAGGAACTGCTGCCTTAGCCTCGTCCTTGTTTGCTGGAATCTGAGCTGTGTTAGCCTTAGCTGTAAGGTCAGCATCAACCTTGTTGCTCTTTTCTGTAGCAGCCTTGTTGATTCTTTCAGTGATAGTGCGGGCAAGCTTCTTATAAGGAGCGAAGAATGCCTGACGAACACTGATAGGGTTATCAATGATCTTAGTGATTGTTGCATCCCAGTCAAGACCATCTCTATCATAGAATACAGCGTTCATACCTGCTCTGAGACCGTCAACATCACCGTCAGTCAGAACAGCTGCGATGTTCATTGTCTGTCCCTTTGTCTTAGATGTGCATGCGCAGTATACGATGTACATTCCGCTGAGACCAGCCATGTCACCGTGCTTACCCATATCCTCTACTCTGATACAGAGGTCGCAGCTTCTCTGAGCTACGTAAAGAGTACCAGCCTGGAAGATTGCCTTAACATCACCCTTGTAGCTTGCATAGAAGTCAGCAAAAGTAACGTAGTTCTTAAGGAGCTTGTAGAAGTCTCTATAAAGGCGGAGAAGCTTGTCAACTGTATCAATTGAATTAGCCTCGGCCTCAAGCTTCTTGTCCTCTTCAACAAGAGCAAGAAGTTCAGCCTTCTTGTCATCCTTGATGATTGCCTCGATTGCCTCAAGACCGAGAGACTCAACAGCATCACCCTTCTTTGCACCCTTCCATGCAGAGTATGCACCGAACTTAGCAAGAGTTGCGTTCCACTGCTCTTCTGTAATCTCAGTTGC
>JAKSJT010000291.1 GCA_024402125.1 Bacteroidales bacterium | reverse complement strand
GCGATGACGAATTAGACTAGAAGTCAATTCGTGATAATCATTCGCTGCTCGATAACTAGCCCGTCATAGGCAGGAAGCACCTCCGAATGAATTCCCCTTTCAAGGCAAAGCTGCTTCAAATCTTCGGCGAATTTCTCATAGCAAGGGAAATTGTGGCTTAGATGAGTCAGCCATGTGTGCTTAGCTCCTATCTTATCTGCAACTTCAAGAGCCTCATCAAGACTGAAATGCGAATGATGCGGTCTATACCCTACCGTGTTAAGAGTCACATGATCAAGTCCCTTAAGTTTTGAGAACTCCTCCTCGGGGATTGAACTCATATCAGTTATATAGGCGATGTTTCCGAATCTGAATCCCAGAACCGGCATCTTGTCATGAAATCCTCTGATTGGAACAATAGCCACATCAGGGAACTCAACCTCACCAAGCCTGTCTGAATCGACCTCGACAGCATCAGACACTATGTTACCATCTGTCGGAACAACTGATCCGTCCGGCATCTTATTACCATATCCGACATCATGAACCCAGACAAGTTCCTTGTTGGATGTGTCCTTGGTCACGATAAATGGCTTTTCACTGATGACATGAACCCTCCACTCAGGAGCACCAGGATACTTTTCATCAGCGAACACATAAGAGTACTCTTTTTTTAGAGACTCCAGGACCTTTGGTTCGCAGTATATCTCAACTGCCTTTCTATCTATATAATTGAGGGAACGGAGATCATCCAGTCCTCCTGTATGATCCTTATGATTATGAGTAAGGAAAAGAGCATCCAAATGTCCTATGCCACTTGCAAGCATCTGAGATCGGAAATCAGGACCTGCATCAATAAGGATATCAAGCCCCTTGTACTGGACAAACGCAGATGCCCTGAACCTTTTGTCCCTAGGATCAGCACTTTGACATACCGGGCACTTACATCCAATAATAGGAATACCCTGAGAAGTACCTGTTCCTAAAAATCTAAGCTTAGCCTTGTCCATCTATATTACTACGTCTACAATCTTACCAACTAGAGACGCATCAAACGGGCGCTCTATTCTAATATAGTTGCCGGTATAACCTGCCATCATACCATTTCGGTCAGTACTTTCGAAAAGAACCTTTTCATTCATTCCCCTGCACGACTCTGTAAAATCAGCGTTAAGCTGAGCACAAAGGTCTTCAAGTCTCTTGACCCTGGCCGTCTTGACTGAATCCTGTACCTGATCCTTCATTATGGCAGCCCTGGTTCCAGGTCTCTTGGAATAAGGGAATACATGAAGATATGCCGGTTTCACCCTATCTTTCAGGAAATTATATGTCATCTCGAACTTCTCGTCAGTTTCTCCAGGAAGACCGACGATGACATCGATTCCGAAGAATACCTTGTCACCCATCTTCTGTCTGATGTAGTCAATCCTGCCAGCGAAGAATCCTGTTGTGTACTTTCTTCCAACCTTCTCCAGAAGCTCATCACATCCGACCTGGAGAGGAATGTGGAAATGGGGTTGGAACTTTGTTCCTGATGCTATCCAGTCAACAATCTCCTCTGTTATAAGATTGGGTTCGATCGACGAAATTCTGTATCTCTCAATGCCTTCAACCTTGTCAAGAGCTTTAAGAAGATCAAGGAATGACTCCCCTGTAGTCTTACCGAAATCACCGGTATTGACTCCTGTAAGAACTACTTCCTTAACTCCCTCAGCGGCAATAGCCTCGGCCTGCTTGATTACCTCGCAGATAGGAATATTACGGGAGTTACCTCTAGCGTAAGGGACTGTACAGTATGCACAGAAATTGTTACATCCGTCCTGAACCTTAAGGAAAGATCTTGTTCTCTCGCCAGTTGAATATGCGGCAAGCGTGTCCTTTGAAATCTCCTTATACTCCTGTGCCATACTAAGGTCTCTCCAGTTCTGGTCCAATGACACCGAATCTCCCTTCAACATGCTGAGAGTCTCCGGAACAACCTTTGTCTTCTCCTTAGCACCGAACACGAGACGAACGCCTTCAATAGCAGCGACTTCGTCTCTTTTAAGCTCCGCATAACAACCTGTTACAACGATAGCGGCTTCAGGGTTCACCTTATGGCACCTGCGGATAGCATTACGACATTTTCCGTCGGAATGCTGAGTTACGCTACAAGTATTTACAAGGTAGACATCAGCCTTATCCTCCCACGGAACAACAGACAGTCCCGCAGCGACAAAGCCTCTTTCATATGTAGAAGTTTCCGCGTAATTGAGCTTACAGCCCAGTGTCAGAAACGCTATTTTCTTTCCTTCCATAATGGTGGCAAAGTTACGATAAATAAGCGAGAAAACTAAAGCACCTGCGCCTTAAGCCTTCTTTGCCTTAGCCCGGCATACATCACAGCTTCCACATGGCTTGGCATCCTTCTGTCCGAAATAATCCAAAAGGAAGGATGACCTGCAGACGGAGTCGGATTCGACATACTCAATCATTGTCTGTGATCTCGAATGATAAGATGTCCTCAATGAATCATATCTCTTTGGAGACAGCCTCACATTGCCAGGCCTTAGCCTGTCATGGTGAAGATACAGCACATTGGCATGATCGCATGGAATATAATTGATCACTTTACGGACTGCCAGACCGAATAGAATCTGTCTGAACTCGGAGACAGAGCATCCGCATGCAGCGGCAAAGTACTCTTCATCGATCGGGACAGGGAATGAGAAGATACCGACGTATTTTCGCATAAGAAGTTCCAGAGTTGTAAACATCCTTTGATCCGAAATATCAAGGTTGTTTAGCTCTGTCCTATCCATGCTGATCTTTACTCTTGTCTTGACATCAATATCCTCAGAGTAAGTCCAGTGGCCTTCCCTCTCAATATACTTTATAGCATAATAGGCAGAAGCCCTGTTAAGTCCGAAATGCTGGGCAAACTCTTCAACATTGAGCTTAAGCTGCTTACCCATACCTGTATCATACGGAATCTCAAACCACACATGTATCTTATGATATATGTCTTCGACATAATCAAGAGACGGGAACGAAATCCCCTCCAGCTGTTTAAGTCTTCTGACATCATATGAGTTCCATAGAAGAACCGCAAAGGAGTGTTTCCCGTCTCGTCCGGCTCTACCAGCCTCCTGGAAGTAGGCCTCCGGTGAATCAGGAAGGTCGTAATGCACAACAAATCGCACATCCGGCTTGTCGATACCCATTCCGAAGGCATTGGTGCAGACCATGACACGGATCCTGTCTTCTTTCCAATCTTTCTGCCTCTGCATTCTTGTAAGGTAACCAAGACCAGCATGATAGAATGATGCCTCAATCCCCTGGCCTGACAGATATGCGGCAATTTCTTCTGTCTTTTTCCTGTTACGGACATAGACAATACCAGTACCTTTAAGATTGGTACAGATTGTCAGAAGCTGCTCGGGTTTCTGATCACACTGCCTGACAATATAGGAAAGGTTAGGCCTCTCAAAACTGCTTTTAAGGACAAGTGGTTCATTGAAGCAGAGCTTGTCCATAATGTCATCAGCGACCATTGGTGTAGCTGTCGCTGTAAGTGCTATGACAGGAGCATCAATACGCTCTCTGATCTTTCCTATTTCTATATAGTCCGGTCTAAAGTCGTATCCCCACTGAGAGATACAATGAGCTTCATCAACTACAATGAAACTGACATTGAGAACTTCCAGATATGACTGAAAAAGGGATGTTGAAAGTCTCTCTGGAGACAGATACAGGAACTTGAAATCTCCGTATGCCGCATTATTGAGAGCAAGGTCAACATCGTGGCGAGTCATTCCAGCGTGAATCGCTAAAGCTTTAATACCTCGATTGTTAAGATTCTGTACCTGGTCCTTCATCAAGGCGATAAGAGGAGTGATGACAAGTGCGATTCCGTCAGTCATCAATGCTGGAACCTGGAAGCAGATAGACTTACCGCCTCCTGTTGGAAGAATAGCCAGGACATCCTTTCCATCCAGAGCGGAATTGACAATCTCCTCCTGCATCGGTCGGAAACTGTCGTATCCCCAATATTCTTTTAATATCTCCTTAGGTGTCATCGAAAATCCCAGCTTAAATGTCTTACGCAAATGTACAAAAAGCTTTTATTTTTATTGTTTGCATAATTGCACTAATGAAGAAAAATTAGTACTTTTGCATGATTTAAATTTAAGAACAAATACTTAAACAAAAATAAAATTAATTATGGCAAATCTTGATTTGACACAGTATGGCATCACTGGTTCAACAGTGATCGCTCACAACCCTTCTTACGAAGTTCTTTTCGCAGAAGAGACAAAGGCAGGCCTCGAGGGTTTCGAGGTAGGTCAGAACACTGAGCTTGACGCAGTTAACGTAATGACTGGTATCTACACTGGTCGTTCTCCTAAGGACAAGTA
>JAKSJT010000290.1 GCA_024402125.1 Bacteroidales bacterium | reverse complement strand
GTTCCGTCAGTAATGAAGTTATTTGTCAGAACTTCCCTACTCTTTGTATCCACCAGGCAATAAGAGACTGATGACTCATTAAGTGAATATGACCACTGGCTGCTACAGATATACATCCTGCCATTTGAGTAAGTCAGCTCCGAGCATGGAATGTCAAGGCAATCCACAACAGAATCTGTCTTCGTATCGATAATATACACATTAGAGTCAACAGCATAGTAATCTCCCCTCGAAGACACCCATATATTACCGTAGTCATCCAGTTCCATTCTATGAAGATTGATGGCAACCTCTATCTTCTTTTCCTCCTTGAAACTCTCCAGGTCTATAACTGATACCGTATTGTCATAGTTCGGCACCCTATATCCTCCAGAATTCGCTACATAGAGTTTTCCGCCATAGATGACCATTTCCTCAGGCTGATATCCGACAGTGCATTCTGCGACGATTTTGAGGGTATTGACATCAATCTTTGCCACATATCCAAGTCTTGAATTAGGATCTATCTGAACCGGCCCTGCATATGAACTCACATACGCATAATCTCCATCAAAGACTATGTATCTGCAGTTAGGTATAGATATCTGTGAAATATGCTTTGCCGACCTGGAATCCATCACCTCAACAAAATGAGAGCAGTTGATAACAGCCCATATCTTATCCCTGTAGATCTGGATATCATTACCGACATCACCAAGTTCCTTGACAACATTGGGATTACGTTCTGGATAGATGTTCTTTGTATAGTATCCGCTCTTGTAGTCATAGTAGTCAAGTGTACACTTGTTACTTCCCATGTTACCTTCATTGAGAAGATACATTCCCTTTATTTCTCCCGAATCCATTCCTCCAACAAAAGTGGAAGTTGATGACACAATCGGGTCATCCTTCCGGCATGAAATGACAGAAAGGACTTCTACAAGGATAACAAAATTGACTAGTAAATATTGTCTTATTCTCATTACAAAGTAAAGGTAGTTACAATTCTGAAATTAATACCAGGCATCGGATAGCACTGGACAACTT
The DNA here is from genome assembly GCA_024402125.1 of Bacteroidales bacterium. Classification (GTDB taxonomy): domain Bacteria; phylum Bacteroidota; class Bacteroidia; order Bacteroidales; family UBA932; genus Cryptobacteroides. The sequence continues at coordinate 3,351 of JAKSJT010000290.1, read as the reverse complement.
CATACTGCTGGTTGAATAAATTGTTAAGCTCCAAGGACAGCTTGAACTCTCTATCTAAAGGAAGAGAAAACAGTTTGGATGCTGACATGTCTGAAGTGTACCAAGGCTGGGTATGGTTCTCTGGGATATTAGCTGAAGAAGAGTACCTTTCACCAGTGTACAGGAATGAGTAGTTAAGGCTCCAATCCCTGTACTGAAGACTAGCAACAACAGATCCGCTATGCCATGGTATGTACGGAATCTGTCCACCATAATAAGAACTGCTCTTATCTGTCTTGTCCTGAGCCTTCTGGAAAGTATAAGTTGCTCTTAGATCTGCTCGAACCTTATCAATATCAAACGATGCATCAGCACTGACATCCACTCCCCTTATCTCAACATACCCAAGGTTTATCATTGTCCACTGGAACTGGTTTGATGTCGGAATTGCGATGATCTTATCCTTAACCTTATTGAAGTAACCATCAGCTGATACTCCTACCGACCTAACTAGACCCTTCTGCCATGATTTTGAGTAATATAGCCCCAGATCAAACTGAGTGGCAGACTCTGGCTTAAGGTTCTTATTTCCAATAAAGGTATAGTAAAGGTCATTGAGAGTCGGCATACGGAATATCTTCTTATAAAAGCCCCTAATGGCAAGTCCCTTATCAGTAAAAGGAGTATACTGGAATGCAGCTGTCGGTGTGTAGACATTCTTAGGTGCTGCAGCTTCCCCTACCTTCACATAATCGTCGATCATCGAATAGAGAACGCGTCCTTGAGCTGTAAAGCGGCTTAGATGTATAGACAGGCTTGAGGCCGCAAGAAGTGTGCTTCTGGAAGGATAGACAAAATTCACAAGATTGGATTTCAATGTATTGAACTGATAATCTATAGCGAAATCCGCATCAAGCCAATCCGTAATGACTAGCTCTGTTGCCGCTGACAAATAGGCCTCCTGCTGCAGGTAGTTATTGTCAACGAACATCGTTGTTACGTCAAGTCTAGGATCAGACAGATATCTCAGATAGTCATGAGAGTATTTTGCGCTTAGGCTAAATTTAACACTCTCGTACTCCTTGCTAAAATTTCCCTGAGCGAAGAAGTTCCTGTCCCACTGCCTGTCCTCGTGTCTGAACTTTCCCGGTTCCTCCCTGACAAAGGCTCCAGGATATCCCCTTTCGGAATTATAGAAATATGCCTTGGCCTTCCACAATCCATCTGGAATTTTTCCAAAAAGTCCTGCCTCAACCCTTAGGGCAGAGACATCACCGTTTTGTCTTACAGCAGTTGTGTCGTATCCGTCCTTTTTGGTGTATGAGAACTTATACTTTCCACTTGTATACAGGTACTCGGTGCTCAAAGATGAAGACACATTGTCTGAGAGCTTCTGCTCCCACAGAATGGAAGGGTTAACTGTAGCGAATGAACCGGCAGCAAGGGATGCCTTGAGGTTTGTTCTCTTTCCTCCAATAAATACTGGTGTCCTGGTTCTCATATAGACGGAACTTGCCGATGCGTAGTCCTTTGCTGACTGGGCAGATGAACTCTTCTGTCCATTATACAGAGACACTGCCTCCATATTGTCTAATGAAAACCTTCCAAGGTCAATCTGCCCGTTCTGGGCATTGCCGAGCTGGATTCCGTCATAGAAAACTCCCACATGCTGGGAGCCAAGACTTCTGACATTGATGGTTTTAAGGCCGCCTATTCCCCCATAATCCTTTATCTGAACTCCTGAGAAGTATCTCACTGCATCTGCTATTGAAAGGGAGTTTAGACGCTTAAGCTCCGTGGACGAGAGGACCTGCGAAGGCATTACCTTCTCATGGTGCCTACTGGAAACTAGATACGAAGCATCAAGTGTATCGGGAGTCTCAGGAAAAGAAGATATGCTCTTGGAAGAAAGTTCCATTGAACTTCCCACAAAGAGCATCATAACTATCATAGATATTTTACCGAATACCTTATTCACTTGCCTTTAGAAGATGGTAGTCATATACACCTATTACTTCTGTGGAGTTTTCGCCGAGCCTTCCGCTCTTTGCATTGACTCCAGTCTGAATCTTCACGAAGTCTATATAATCTAGGTCAGCAGCGGAGCCGTCAGGGTTTATCGCATCCGATATCTTGAAATGATTATCCACATTCGATGCAGATGCATTGTCATCATCAGTGAGCATATCAACCGGACTGAAGTTATCTGCATATCCCCACTCGAAGTCCCCGTTCACCCAGTATGAGCCGTTACCCGAGGCATCGTAGTTCCTAGCCTCAAGTCTAGTTCCAGTCAATGTGTATGAGTCTTCTGTAACCCATGCAGGATAATAGTAGTCCTGTTTATGGAACGCACCCAGGTAGTCAATCTCGCCATCATTTCCAAGGCTATCTGTCCACTTGACTGAAGACTGCTTGGATGCAGGTCTATAATAGGTAACGGAGTAATTGGAGATGGTCCCCGGTTTTCCTGCTTCCGATCCAGCAAGCTCATACCAGGTATCATCTGGAAGTCCGTTTCCGTTAGAGTCCTTCATCACCCAAACGATACCGGGCTCGGATGCTCCTGAAAAGGCATTGCCGGTAACGGCCAGATCATATCCTCCACTGGATTCAATGCTATGGTCAAAGCCAACAACCAAATATCCCCCGAATCCTCCCAGCGAAACATAAGCCTTCTGAGAGAGTCTTCCCTCAGCATACTCGCAGGCCTTTTCCATAGTGGAAGCTTCATACCGTTCATTGACAAACTGTCCTGGAGCCGGAAGAAACTCATAGACCTTGTTGCATTCAGCCTTGCTTAAGGAGTCCGGTGCCCTAAAATAATCATCAGGATCCTGACATACGGTACATCCTCCAAGGATAATTCCAAGGAGGATGAAATGTACTATATGCCAGATATTATATCTCACGCTGATTAGTCTACAACGATAGCCACATCATCATATGCGAAGTAAGCAGGCTGACTGAATCCGTAACCATTATCGCTACTTCCTGTTACATTGAATTCAACTGCAACTACAGCTCCTAGTGAAGAGATATCCCACTTTGTCCACTCGGTGATGATATTCTCAGGGCCATTGCAAAGATAGAACTCAGCTGTCTTTGTCTGCCCCTCAGCATCTGTTCCTGTTGCTACAATCTTCACCCAATCACTTTCTGAGATCTTTGGAGTAAGGCCATTTCCGTCGAGGTATGTGTTGACTGCATAGAGGGAATTATTCACCCACATATGGTCAATTACTCTAGCCTCTCCGTCACTGAAGTAGAACATAGGAAGAGTATCAGAGTATCCCATACTATCGATGTAACCATAATGCATGCAGAAGTTATCTGATCCGTTGTGACCGCCACCTGTCTGAGATGCAGTAG
>JAKSJT010000029.1 GCA_024402125.1 Bacteroidales bacterium | reverse complement strand
CTCAGTTTTCAGGGCATTAATTCTATTTATTCCAAAAGAACTACTTCTTCTCAAAGATAAAGAGTCTTCTTTCCCAACCGAAAGCAGACCTCTGGACCTCGGAAGCATCGTAATATCTTCCTTCTCCCTTTGGCGTTCCATCAAGATTCTTCTTACCGATTGTATATGGGTCATTGACTTCAAGATAGACTTTGGAGTCTGTCTTCACATATCCCTTGATTACCATGAAATGACCCCACTGAGGCGATGTCGGATAGAATAGACCGAATCTGTTATTCTCAGCCTTACTCTGGGAAACGATATTCATGTCAAGACAAGTTATAGCGATTTTTCCCTTGTCCAGTTCAGCAAGCAGGGCATCAACTGATGAGAACTGTATGACATGATATGGATATTTATGCTCATTAAGATATGGGATAAAGTCAGAACTGACATACCACCAACCGCCTGCTGGCGAATACTCAGAACGAGCATCTTTTGGGGTAACCCTGTTCTCGCCATCTAGCCATCTTGCCACCATAACTGCTGATGTAGGGCCGCAGTTAGACAATGAGTACTGTCCTGTGTCACCTTGATCAATATACCAGGTGTAAGGTCTCTCGGTTGTCACATACTTCTCAAGGGTTCCTTCCATTCCCCACTCAGAGAAATAATCTTGTCTATGCTTTGGATCCTGACTGATCTTAAGAACCTTCTTGTGATTCTTTCCATACTGGAAATCAACCGATGCGAATCTCTCTTTTCCTGTAGTGTTTTCAGTCAGCGAGAATGTCACAAAGCCTTCCTCATTGGAGGTCTTGGTTGTTGTTGAAAGCCATGATGAAGCACCTGATGGAACAATAACCTCATATGAAGCACCCGGGTCTGTCTTTACATAAACCTGAAGTTCGGATGCCTCAGAATACCTGTAGAAGTTGCTGTTGTCAAGGAAAATCAGCGCAGAGCCGCCACCATCCTGAGTATCATCTTTACCATCCTTGGTACAAGATGTAGCAAGGATGGAAAGAACGATAAATCCTGACAATATGGAACGAAGTCTCATTTATATTATTCTCTTGAATAACCAGGGTTCTGCTGCATGTCTGGGTTAAGCTCGAACTGAGATACAGGGATAGGAAGAACGCACTTCTCATAATCCCAGTCAATGTCTGTTGGAGCTCCGATCAGGTGAAGACCACCCTCCCTCTTGATTGTGACATGGTTACGAAGAGCATCAAAGTATCTGTGACCCTCACCGACAAGCTCAAGACGTCTTTCTTCCAGAACGGTATTGAGGTTGAAGTCAGCCTCAGCAATAGACTTGTTAGGGTTAGCACGAGTAACGATTGCGTTGAGATACTCAAGAGCCTTAGCCTTGTCTCCACCACCCTTCACACCAGCCTCAGCTGCGTTAAGGTAAACCTCAGAAAGTCTGAGAACCATAAGGTTGTTGTATACAGCAGGAGTCCATCTGTCTGGACCTGGTCCTGGGTACTTCATAAGCCAGTACTGCCAGCCTCTTTCATTTGATACGAGCCACCATCTGACATCATCCCAGTTCTCTTTTCTGTCGAGAATATCGATGAAATCAAGTGTAACGATCATATCAGCATATCCCCACCAGTGGTAGAGGTATGAGAGAGAATCCCAGCTCTGATTATCACTCTGAGAGTTTGCGATCTCGAAAAGAGACTCGCTGCTGAATGTGTTCTCAAGTGCGAACTGAGCGATGTAGTTCTCGTTTGTTGCAAGCTGATAAGATGTTCCCTTAAGCTCCTCAATAAGAGCAGATGCTGTGTTGAATGCCTCAGTGTTCTTCTCACAATAGAGATAAACTCTTGAAAGAAGAGCTCTTACAGCATACTGGTTCATTCTGCCGTTGTCCTTAGCTGTTGACATTAGAGGAATAGCTCTGTTGAGCTCCTTAATGATAAAGTCATAGCACTCAGCTACAGTATTTCTGATAGGGTTCTCTGTGATATCAAGGACATGGTCAACAATTGGAACTCCCCAGCTTGCACCATTATCCTTAGCGTATGGATAACCGAATACTCTAGTAAGGTCGAAATGTGCAAGCGCTCTAGTTGCGATTGCCTGACCAAGGAGGTTGTTAAGTCTAGCCTTGTCTCCTTCAATCTTACCTTCCTCTATAGCTGCAATAACATTGCTTGCCTGACGGATCACATACCAAGGTCTGCCCCAGAGTGAACCTGCGTGAAGACCGTTTGATGTATGAGAGAACATATAGCAGTAGTATGTATCTCTACCTGACTGATAAAGGCTCTGTACGTCATCACCCTTGATGTCACCATAGTAGAACATAGTTCCGCCGTAGTATCCTGCACTTGACATAAGGTCATAGATACCGTTAACTGCATACTCGACATCGTCTACAGTGGAGATAGCCTTGTCTGAAGTGATAGAAGTGTGTGGGTACTGATCAAGGAAGCCCTCACATGAAACAGCCAGAATGGCTGATGCGATAATTACAAATATCTTTTTCATAAAATTACCTCCCAATGATTAAAGACCAATTTCAATACCGATAGCAATTGTTCTGAGTGGTGGGATGTTCAAATAGTGAACACCCTGGATCTCTGGATCATAGAGCTTGTACTTGGCAAGTGTCCAGAGGTTTGTTCCAGAAACATAAACCTTAGCTGAATTCATACCAGCCTTTGACATCCACTTCTGAGGGATGCTGTAAGAAAGGATTGCATTCTTAAGACGGATATGGTCTGTTGAGTGAACACCACGTGATGAGTTCCACCATCCTCCGAACTCCTGTCCGAATACATATCTAGGGACATCTGTCTGGTCACCTGGCTTTCTCCAACGGTCTCTCAGTGCAATACTCTTGTTGATGTATGCGTTGTAACCGTCATCCTCGATACCATACATGAGGTTATCATATGAATGACCTCCAAGAGAGAATGTGAAGTTAAATGAAAGTGAAAGTCCCTTGTAAGAGAGTGTGTTCTGAAGACCTCCAGTAAGATAAGGGAAGATATCAGCAACAATTTTTCTGTAAGCATCGTTAGGATCCTTTGTGATATCTCTTGAAAGTGTACCGTTCTCGAGAGGAGCGTTCACATAGTACTGAGGTTCACCGGTCATAGGATCTACACCAGCATACTCTCTAAGGTAGAGAGAACCGAATGACTCACCGACCTTACGGATATAACGTCCGTCATTGATTTCGTCCTCACCGTTGAGAGCGATAATCTTATTGGCGTTATGAGCAAGGTTAAGTGATGTTGTCCAGTAGAAGTTATCCTTATTGATATTGATTGAAGTAAGTTCAAGTTCAAAACCTCTGTTACGGAGCTGACCGATATTACCAGTCACTGAACCGAAACCAGAAATATTATTAACCTGCTTGCTCATAAGAAGGCCCTTTGTGTCTCTGCTGTACACGTCGAGTGTTGCATTGACCCTATTGAAAAGGCCGAAATCAATACCGAAGTTTGATGCGTAGTTACGCTCCCATGAAAGGTCTGGGTTAGCGATTGTTGACTCGATAAGAGATGACGCATTGTTGTATGAGCCAGATGTAGAGTATGTTCCGTAGAATCCATAAAGTGATCCTGGGAGGTTACCGTTTACACCATAAGAAGCTCTGAACTTAAGGTCTGAGAGGACATCACGAACTGGAGCCATAAAGCCTTCCTGGATTGCTCTCCAAGAGCCAGATACAGCCCAGAAGTTATCCCACTTGTGACCAGGAGCAAGTCTAGATGAACCATCACGACGGAAGCTGAGCGAAAGAAGGTACTTGCTTGCATAGTCATAGTTCAATCTACCTACGAATGAGAGCATTGTCTCTCTAGTTGATGACTGAGCTGCTGTTCGAGGAGTAGATGCGTTGTCAAGGTCATGGTTGATTCCGCTACCGAAATCAACTGCTCTTGCATATACATAGTCATAGTCCTTCTGCTGAGCCTCATAAGCGAGAGCGGCATCAAGGTTATGGTTACCGAATGACTTGATGTAGCTGAGCATTGTATTTGAGTCCCAGTTCATTGACTCATAGATAGCTGCGTATCCGTTACCGTTTGTTGACTTACCGTCACCACTGTCCTTTGACCAGAACACATTCTCCTTTGTGTAAGAGATATCTGTATTGAATGTCTCCTGAATCTTAAGACCAGGGATGATTGTATATCCTACATGAGCTGATCCGAATACTCTAGCTGCTCTTGTACCATAGTCATTTACCTCAGACTCCTGGATAGGGTTGTAGTTACCGTTATTTGAGAATGCGTGGTTATATGAACCATCCTCAAGGTAGATTGGATCTGATGGTGTGATAGAGTACTTGGTTGCGAAAAGTGCACTACTGTAGTAGTCACTCTCAGGAGTAGACTTGTTGTTTGTCAAAGAAAGAAGGACATTGAAACCGAAGTCAAACTTGTTGTACTTGTTCTCAAGACCGAATCTTCCACTGATTCTCTTCATGAATGAATCAAATGAAACACCCTCCTGATTTGTATAGCTGAATGAAGAGATGAAGCTTGTTCTTTCGTTACCACCCATTGCTGAGAAGTCAACATTCTTCTGCCATCCCTTGTGGAACATAGCCTTCTCCCAGTCTGCATAACCCTTGGCAGGAATAGCTGCAGCATTGTCAATCTGCTGGTCAGCCCATGCCTCTGCGTCACTCTGAGAAAGGCCATTGTCAAGCTGATAGTTCACGTAACCTTCATAGATAAGCTCACGTCTTTCCTGACCACCCATCATAGGTCTATACTGCATAGCGAAGTCTGAGAAACCACCGCTTACCTTTACATTGTAAGAAGTCTTGCCTGCCTGTGCGCTCTTAGTTCTGATAAGGACAACACCATTAGCACCACGAGCACCATAAAGAGAAGCAGAAGCCGCATCCTTAAGTACTGTAATGCTCTCGATATCAGCAGGGTTGATTGTTGCAAGAAGACCAAGACCACCGGCACTGTTAGAGTTGTGGCTAAGGTTTCCGCCACTTACTGGAACTCCGTCAAGCACATAGAGAGGCTCTGTTGATGCGTTGATTGATCCACGTCCTCTAACGATGATTGATGTTCCTGAACCAGGCTGACCTGAAGATGAGAAAATCTGCATACCAGGAAGGTTACCTTCCATCATCTGTGTAATAGACACAACAGGAAGTTCCTTGAGCTTTTCTGTACTTACAACTGAAGCTGAACCGGTATAGGTTGATTTCTTGAATGAACCGTATCCGGTAACAACAACCTCATCAAGATATGCTGATTCTGTCTCAAGAACCACACTAAGGTTCTGACCAGCTGTAGCATTCATCTCCTTAGTCTTCATACCAAGCATGAAGAACTGAAGAGTTGAACCATTTCCTGCATTGATGGTGAACTTTCCATCAGCAGATGAGATTGCAGTAACACTGCTGCCCTTAACGACGATAGCAACTCCAGCGAGCGGTTCTCCGCTTTCATCAACTACGACACCGGTCATAGTGGAGTTCTGGGCAGTCAATTCAAAAGAAGACACGCAGCATAGAGCTGATGCCAGAATGATGGAGAAGAAGACCTTCCACATTCTATTAATAAAACTGCTAACCATAAATAATAGATTATTGATTAATTTAAATTTCCACAATACAAATAATAAGAATAAAGCTTAAAGTGAATGGCTTCACTTTAAATCTATTCTTAAACAGTTGATTTTTTATTTAAAAGGAAATAAAAAAACTAGCTGACAATATTATAGAACTACTAACTAACTTATAATTTATCACTGAGATAATCCCGTAATAAATAGGTTGCAAAAATAGCAAATAAAAATTATATAACCTATTATAAATTAACATTTTTAGCCATATAAACAATTTAGAAGCATAACTAATTATAGTCTCAATACTATATCGTTTTTAGTATCGAAATTGCTAATACCAGAAGATAATACTTTCAATCCGTAAGTTTATGGACCGCCAAAATAACAAAACGATATCCCCGAAGATCACAAGACCCTCGGGGAGATATTATCTTTTTGCTATTTGCTTAAAAGAGTGGGATTAGATTCCCTGAGCCATCATAGCCTTAGCAACCTTCATGAAACCAGCAACGTTAGCACCCTTAACATAGTTTACATAACCATCTTCACATGTGCCATACTTAACGCAGTTCTCGTGAATGTCCTTCATGATAGCGTGGAGTCTGTTGTCAACCTCTTCAGCTGTCCAGCTAAGACGCTCAGAGTTCTGAGACATCTCAAGACCTGATACTGATACACCACCAGCGTTAGAAGCCTTACCTGGAGAGTAGAGGATCTTGTTGTCAAGGAATACCTTGATAGCTTCTGGTGTAGAAGGCATGTTAGCACCCTCTGAAACAGCGATACAGCCGTTGTTTACGAGGATCTGAGCCTGCTCACCGTTGAGCTCGTTCTGAGTAGCGCAAGGAAGAGCGATGTCTGCCTTCTCTGCCCATGGCTTAGCGCCGTCACCTACATACTTGCAGTTATACTTCTTAGCGTACTCGATGATACGACCACGCTGTACGTTCTTAAGCTGGAAGATATATGCGAGCTTCTCCTCGTCGATTCCGTCTGGATCATAGATATAACCGTTTGAATCAGACATTGTGAGAACCTTACCACCAAGCTGGAGAACCTTCTCTGCAGCATACTGAGCAACGTTACCTGAACCAGAGATATGAACTGACTTACCCTTAAGGTCAAGACCCTTTGTTGCGAGCATTTCCTGGAGGAAGTAAACAACACCATAACCAGTTGCCTCAGGACGGATAAGTGATCCACCGAACTCCATACCCTTACCTGTGAATGTACCTGTGAACTCACGTGTGAGCTTCTTATACATACCGAACATGTAACCAACCTCGCGGCCACCTACTCCGATATCACCTGCAGGAACGTCAGTGTTTGGTCCGATGTGGCGTCCAAGCTCAAGCACGAATGCCTGGCAAAAACGCATGATCTCATCATCAGACTTACCTCTAGGGCTGAAGTCAGAACCACCCTTACCACCACCCATAGGGAGTGTTGTAAGTGAATTCTTAAATGTCTGCTCGAAAGCAAGGAACTTAAGGATTGAAAGGTTTACTGAAGAGTGGAAACGGATACCTCCCTTGTATGGACCGATAGCGTTGTTGTGCTGGATTCTGTAACCCATGTTTGTTCTGATCTTTCCTTCGTCATCCATCCAGTTTACACGGAACTCGTATACTCTATCTGGAATACAGAGACGCTCTACAAGATTGTAGTAATCGAACTCTGGGTGCTTGTTATACTCGTCCTCGATAGAATAGAGGACTTCCTCTACGGCCTGAAGATACTCTGGCTCGTTAGGGAAACGACGCTTAAGGTCGTTCAATACCTGTTCTGCTTTCATCGTTATTTAAATTTTTAATATATATAATTCTAACTAACTGTGGCAAGGTACGCATTTAAATTATTACTAACAAGAATTAAGCAAAAAATTTATTATAGGTTATTAAAAATTTTTAATTAAATCGTTTTTAACCACTCATTAAAACGAGTAATGGAATAAAATACAGAAATTATGCATATTTATAGGCACAAGTTATGGATTTAGAAGCATTATCGCATATTTATACATATCTCGTCAAATGACTTTATCTTTCAATTTGTAAGTTAGCAGTCGTTTTCTATACTATTTCATAAAGAAGTTTGGCACAATTCAGCACCTAAAAGGCTTGATCATCTCACTCCAATTACAAACTTTAATTTCACCGCATATTGAGGTGTGCCTATTCAATACTATATATGGAGTAATAATATCTTTATATTTAATAAGTAACATTTAGAATAAAAGTACCTCCAGATATTGTACTACCAATAACAAAAAACAATATCTTTGTGCATACAAATCATTTCTAATCAGATAATTCTAAACAACATGAAAAAGATTCTATCTATCATCGCATCGTCGCTCCTAATACTAAGTCTTGCTCCCGATGCAAATGCACAGCTACTAAAGAAGCTTGGCGAAGCAGCCAAGTCAGCAGCAGAGAACGCTGTCAACACCGCTGCCAGCAAAATCCCAGGAAACAAGCAGAATTCCAAATCCACTCCTGCTGCCACTAATAATGGTAATTCCAATGACAATGTCACAACCCGTGGAACATATCCTGAAGACACAGATCCGTTCATTGAATTTGTTGACAATCTTGGTTCCACAATTGAGTTAAGCAATCTTAACAGCTACTTCCCTGAGATGGAAGAAATCCAGCCAAAGAAATTCTCAAGCATCTCAGAAGCTATCAAGGCATACCCTAAGCTTCCAACAGCTGCTCAGATTGTAAGCGCTGACCCTGCAGCAGCAAAAGCCTATTTAGAGTTCAAGGGAACAGCAACAAGACTTTTTGGAAACAGCACAATTAGTTCCATTGATGCTATTAAAAGAGAGGCTAATACAATATCAAAGAAGAACAATGTTTCCGCTGCCCAGATGGCCCAGGCACAAGACACTGCCATGGAAATGTTCAAGCTGATGGAGAAATACGGAATTGATCCGGACAAGATGTCTGAAGCAGAACTCATGGACTTCATGAAAAAGAGAGCAGCTAGTGGCGAGCTCAAATTACCTGCAGGAGTTACTGTCGCTGACATAATAGCAGACGAAGAAGAAACTGCAGATGATAAACTTGATGCAAAAATCCAAGAGATTGTAGAGAAAGTCAATAACCTTGTCGTAACCAATCCTTCTGCTTTAGGCGCTTCTACTCTCAACCCAGCGATCAAATCAGTGTTTGATGAAATCATGGCTTCCTGGAAAGGATCAGACTCATACAAGAAGGTATATGACATCGAGAAAGACATTGACAAGAGAGCCTTGGAGTATTTCGAGAAAGATTCAAGATACAAAAATGGTGAACTCGTCGACTACCCGTCATTCTGGGTAGATGGTAGAAAGAAGGAAAATGCGATCATCAATGACCTCAATACAGCAAACGCCAACAAGTGGGTCAAGGTCCTCCAAGCTGAGCTCGACAAGTATCTTCCACTTCTGGATGAGATTGCAGCACTTGATAAAGAAATTGACGCACTATACCCTGACAAGCAGAGTTCTAGTAACCTCATGTATAAGAACAATCTCGGACAGGCATTCTCAGGTGCCTCATATCTTATTGATGCCGTCTTGGAAAAAGCATACGCAATGCCACTTATTGGCACTGTTGCAGAAGCCGACAAGATGTCTATGTTTTAGTCTGGGATAATACGACATTACATAAACCGTAAATAACAATGCATCAGCCCTAGCTAGTCTAGAGCTGATGTTTTTTATTGCATATCACTGGCTGAAGAAACGATTCTCTCAACATCTCCTTTGATTCTGCAATAGTTTTCTTCCAGAATCTCAGACTCCAAATAAGCGAGAGTCTTTTCGGCAATTTCTGATGGCATCCCCAGAATAATTGACAGCTTTTCTTCGCCATCGCAATGACTCAAAGAAAGCATGGCATCTTCTCCTATAATGCTTCTGAGTGATTTCTGCCCCATGCAATCATTCATGAACATGTCATCAAGGAAAGCATTTGCTGCCAGTGCAAATGACTCCGACATCGGGATAGACTTTGGTTCTCCCATTCCTACCCTGTTCTTTTCATAATCCACTTTCCCATAAAAGAGCTTTCTTTCAATTGGAGTATCTGAATTATCTGACACCCTTCCACAGAACACTCCCTGAGAGAATGTTTGAATCTCACTTGAAGGTAGAAGCTTCTCATTTCTGGAATCATCATGCACCGAATCACCACTATCACTTATAGTTGTTGACTGATGACGGACCTTCCTCTCTCCAAACATACGGGATATCTCATCTGCAGTTTTACCGTTGACCTGTCCACAGATGATATTTCCGACGGTTCCGACAATAGCATCGGCCTCCTTCACTCCGTAGTCACGGACTATCTGGATTTTATCCTGAGCACCCAGAAGTACAGCAACCTTATTGCTTCTAGCGGTTGCAATAAGCTCATCTATTCCTTTAAGATAAACAGTTGGGAACTCATCCAGGACAATTGCGGAAGGGTTCTTGCCACGGACATTTATCAGTTTGAATATCCTTGAGCATATAAGCGCAATAATCGCCGAGTATGTCTTTTGTCTTGCTGGATTACTTCCTATACATAATATAATAGGAGATACTGGATTATTGACATCCAGAGAAACTTCATCTTTTGAAAGAAGCCAGTACAGCTGTTTTGAATTCAGCGTTGAAAGAGGCATCTGTGCAGATGCCAGCTGACCCTGAAGCTGGTTCTGTGCCTTTTCGTTCATCGCTCCGACAAATGGAGTCATAATAGGTCCTATGTCACGACACTTTTGAAGGATTCCCAAAAGGGTCTTATAGTCGAGGCTCATGAACTCAACCAGATGCGGAAGAGTACAGTACTCTCCATCATCATATGATCGAAGGTACCAGATGGAAGAAGCGACAAGTGCCTTTGCACTTCTGGAGAAGAAATCCTCCCTTTCTATTGTTTCCGGACAGAGATTCTTCAGCAGAATCTCCGCCATCTCAAAGGCATCGGTCATATCTGTTATGCTTTCCGGAACAATCGGATTGCAGCGCATACTGGAACGAAGATCAGAAAGACTAAGGCACATGAAAGACATATTCCCGTAATGGTCATGAGTCTTTTCAGAACACTTCAGATACTCCGAATACACATGATTTGAAAGAACCGGGTACTTGTAGTCATAGCACACCATTGAGAAGCCCTTCCCTATCGTCTGGGAGATGTAAGGTTCAATAATGGAAGCTGACTTTCCAGATCCAGGAGTTCCCATAACAAGCGTCGCCCTGAATGGATTGACAATATTGATTCATCCAGAACGTGCCCTTCCCTCGTATCTATACTTATAGGATAAATTAACCGAATAAGGAGTAGGAATGATCTTCTCACACTGAGAGAATGAGTCTGGTGTACTTATCGTCGAAATTGAACCTCGCCCGAAAAGTAAACTCACAGACCTTGCAATAAGAAACAATCCCGTAAAAGTCATTACCGGATAAAGCACCCTCGTTCTAACGGCCAGAAAGTATAGCACCATACCACACAAAAGCATCAGTGCATTTACTATTAATTGACGACTATCCCTTTGTCTTGTCTTATTGACGGCCGAGGGAAGAATCAGAAATAGGGACAGAAGTTTTAGAAGGATGCTTGAATACCAGTTTCACTGAAAGGACAATACTCTTCAACCAACAACTGATAGGAGATCTGTAAGTAGAAGGACTGCCGCAAATGACTCAGCGGAGTAGTAAAGTTTATCATACTCTGATTTATGCATAGCGTAAAGTATTAGGTATAAAAATAAAATATGTGCAAAATTAAAATAATTCTACACATATAATATAATCATTAAAGAAATAATATCGATTATTTCAATTTCTATGCTCTAGTCTGTCCGTTTCCTACTATAAGCCACTTGTAGGAAGTGATCTCACAAAGTCCCATAGGGCCTCTTGCACCAAGCTTCTGGGTACTGATACCGATTTCCGCACCTAGGCCGAACTCTCCACCATCAGTGAAGCTTGTAGGAGCATTGACATACACGCATGCAGCATCAACTGACATCTGGAACGCAGTTGCAGTCTCGCAGTTAGCAGTAATGATGCTCTCGCTGTGACCTGAACCATATGATCTAATATGAGATAGAGCCTCTTCCAATGAGTCAACAACCTTTATTGACATCTTGTAGTCCATGAACTCTGTTCCGAATGTGTGCTCATCACAGTGGCTAAGAAGAGGATAATTTCCCTCAAGAGCCGCATAAGCCCTTTCATCAGCTACAATCTGGACATTCTTTTCTGATAAAGGAGCACATAACTCTGCAAGGTCCTTAAGCCTCTCCGAATGCACTATAAGACAGTCAAGGGCATTGCATACGCTGACTCTTCTAGTCTTTGCGTTGAACACTATCTTCTTTGCCATCTCAAGGTCACCATCCTTGTCGAAATATGTATTGACAACACCAGCTCCTGTCTCAATGCAAGGAACCTTTGCATTGTCTCTAACGAAATCAATAAGTCGTCTTCCTCCCCTTGGAATAACAAGGTCCACATAACCTACAGCCTCAAGAAGCTGTGCTGTCGCCTCATGAGTTGAAGGAAGAAGAACTACGCTAGATGTTGGAATACCCTTCTGTTCAAGCACTGAGTGAATGAGCTTAACGGCAGCTCTATTGGAACTGTCAGCATCCTTACCTCCCTTCATCACACAGGCATTGCCACACTTAAAGCAGAGCGAGAACACATCGAAGGTCACATTTGGTCTTGCCTCGTAGATCATTCCGATGACACCGAACGGAACGGACACCTTGCTAAGCTCAAGTCCATTTGGAAGAGTTCTCTTTTCGAGAATTCGGCCAAGGGGCGACGGAAGCGAAGCTACCTTTCTCATATCTGAAGCAATGGAGCGAAGTCTTGCCTCAGTCAGCATAAGTCTATCATATAGTGGATTGGAAGGATCCATCCTGTCAAGGTCTTCCTTATTTGCTGACAGAAGCGCATCAATGTCTGACTCAATGGCATCAGCCACTGAGCACAACACATCCTGTCTAGTCTTCTCACACCAAGACGCAACCATATATGAGGCATTCTTTGCCACTATAAAAAGTTCTTCCATACCTAACATGAAGATTAAAGAAGATAAAGATAATTGTAATGAACAAGAGGCTTGCAGTCATGTTTTCCAATATTGGCCACTGCCTCTTCTGAATCATATGAAGCCTTTCCGACCGCTACAACCTTACTGTCCTTATCCATGATGTTTATGATATCTCCTTCCTCGAACTCTCCCAGAACCTCAGTCACACCAACTAGCAGAAGACTGACAGCAGTCTTTCCCTTAAGGGCCTTGACTGCATTGTCATCCACCTTCACGCTGCCCTTCGCAAATCCACCGCTATGAGCAATCCACTTCTTCACACTGGATACTCCCTGAGGATTTGGAATGAACTCGGTATGGATAGGAGGATTATCACTAAGAAGAAGGTCTACTAAGATGTTATCCTTCTTTCCATTTGCGATCATCACCTTGATACCTTCTTCTGCAACTTTTCTTGCAATAGTACACTTGGTAATCATACCACCCCTACCAAATCCGCTCTTCTCTGTCTGGATATACTTGGACAGGTCTTCAGAAGGTTCCACCTTCTGAATGACTGAAGACTTAGGACTCTTAGGAGAGCCGTTATATATTCCGTCGATGTTACTGAGGATAATCAGAGTGTCAGCATCCATCATGGATGCAACAAGACCTGAGAGTTCATCGTTATCGGTGAACATAAGTTCAGTTACGCTTACAGTGTCATTCTCATTGACAATAGGAATGACCTTATTCTGGAGCATGACCTCCATACAGCTTCTCTGATTAAGGTACTCACGTCTTGTTGAGAAGCTTTCCTTCATTGTAAGAACCTGACCGATGCTGATACCATAGTCCTTGAAAAGATTGTAGTAGAGATTGACAAGACGCACCTGTCCGATAGCGGAGAAGAGCTGTCTCTGCTCCACGCTGTCTAGCTTCGAGGACGTCTTAAGCATACTTCTTCCGCATGCAACAGCACCGGAAGACACAAGAACGATCTCAAAACCGTTCTTTTGAAGCTTTACGACCTGATCAACAATGGAAGACATCCTGGTGACATCCAGAGTGCCATCTTCTCTTGTAAGAACATTGCTACCAACTTTAATTACAATTCTTCTCATATAAATGAACTACTAACACTTACAAACTTATACACTTTTTTCATAAAAACAAAGACCGCACCCGAGTTCAACTCTGGATGCGGTTAAGCTTATCGTCAATCAATAGGCTCTTCTTCTGTATGAGTCTGCGGAAATGGCCTGTCTTATCAACATCTGGCAAGTTACCGACAAGTTAAATTCCTCAACCTAAATGGCCTTTCACATACACACAAACGGCATTTCGACTCATTGAGCATATACATCGGCAAGTTACCAGCAAGTTAAATTCCTCAACCAAAACGGCCTCCCACGTACATACAAACGGCATTTCGATTCATTGAACATAGCCATCGGCAAGTTACCAGCAAGTTAAATTCCTCAACCAAAACAGCTTCTCACGTACATACAAACGGCATTTCGATTCATTGAACATAGCCATCGGCAAGTTACCAGCAAGTTAAATCATGCCCAGAAAGGGATATACCTCATATACCGTGGAGCTGTCGAATTGTCAAGCGGCTTTATAAGTTTTTTCTCCTGAGCCAACTTAATAAGACGTGACATGCTTCCAGATGATGAAAGCGGCAATCCAAACCTTTCCCTAAGAGAAGCATTAGTTAAGGCAGAACTCTGAATATACATAATACATGCGTGCATATAACACGACCACAGACGATCCTCTTCGGACATGTTGCTATATTTTATTTTCTCAAAGAAAGTAACTTTAGTACTTTCCTCATATACAGTAATCCTCGGAGCAGGAAGTTGCATATACTCACATGACATTACAATTCTATCCCATCCCGAACCTAACTCCTCGCACATTCTCATTCTTCTCATCAATGAAGAGATAGCCTCGTTACGCGACCTTGGTGGATTGTCAATTATTCGGTCCGTGCTAACGAGTGGAACTCCCGGATTAGTTATTTCAATCCTATCGGTAAATATTTCAACCAGAATAGACGACCCCGAGATACTTAGTTCCTGATGAATGCATGCATTAGCTAACGCCTCACGAATTGCCGGTACGGGATACATAGATTCGGTATGACGAATAGTATCAATAACTTCTTTTCCTGGGAGGAAAGCATCAATATACTTTACAACATTCTCAAGGCACAATGCATATCCCTCATCAAATGGCGGTGTGTTTTTCTTAATGTTAAGCCTGTTTACACTATCATATGCAACAACCCTTATAGCCTTATGTCGAAGGCCTGGGCAATCAGATAATCTCCTAGCAAAAAGCAACATTGCAAGATTTGTCAGAGAATATAAACCATTATCCTGTTTGATTGCCAGAGAGTCTTCGATCAGATAATGAACTATCTCTTCATTCCCTGACGGTATTGAAATACCAACAGCGTCAAAATACTTGGTATAGTCAATAATATGAAGGGCTCTTTCAAGAGAAAGATCTGCAACAGCGACAAGCATTTCATAACGACCTTGTCCTAGTTTTGTCCACAGTTTCTCCTGAAGAGAAGAGATATCAGCCAACTTCTTAGTCTGGCTACCATTTCTTACATATGGAACCTTCTGGAATGTCACAGGAGTTCTGATAGCTTTCTGTATAGTCAATATACCAACCGTTTTCCCGTCGATTTCAGTTCTTTCAAATCTAAACACGGCATTACTAGAAAGCATCCTCCTAAGCCAAGCCTCAATTTCTTCATTACCTTTTTTTAAGACTTGCAGATCAAGATTAGTACCAACTACTTCATGGGTTGAGTCATCAATGCCCCAGACCATATACGCATAATCCTTATCCGCCAATGTAGCGCCATTTGCTAGTGCACTAATATCTTGACCTATCATATCTGGGTCAAATTTATTATGCTTGAATTCGACCCAACTTTGCTCGCTTGGAAGGCTGCACAGTCTCCTAATAAGAAGAATATTATTATACTCCATGACTCAAAAATGATATACAAATATAGTGAAAATCCGCAATCCAACAAATTTCTGGCAAGTTACCGGCAAGTTAAATTCCTCAACCAAAACAGTCTCTCACGTACATACAAGCGGCATTTCAATTCATTGGGCATATTCATCGGCAAGTTACCGGCAAGTTAAACTGATATTTCCACTGAAGGACATATCTCTATCATATAAATAACGTGACCACGCTATAGATGGTGTAGCTTTTCATGATATCCTTTTATTAGAAGAACTATGCTGAGATAATCATGTTTTGAGGCATTAGATGAAGGAGAATAATTAAATTTCAGATAACATAATTTCAGTCATTCTTCTGTCCTTTAAAGCATTCGACGAGGATCCCTTCCGAAATAGGCCCACAGCCACCACATAGCATGGTCTTGTATTCAAAAAGATGAACGCTATGCAGGAGATGAAAGTCCTCATAAAACTGTTGGAAAATCCTATGCAAATTGGTTCTTCGTCAAATTTGTTGCACTAACCGGTGAC
>JAKSJT010000289.1 GCA_024402125.1 Bacteroidales bacterium | reverse complement strand
GCAGGTGCAATGGATTCAATGGTGAATCATTACACTGCTTCCAGAAGACTTCGTCATGACGATGCCTACACGCCAGAGGGTAAGGCAGGACAGAGACCGGACTATGCGGTATCTGTGTACACAAAGATTTTGAAGGATATATATCCTGATACTCCAGTTATTATTGGTGGAGTGGAGGCTTCTCTTCGTCGCCTTACTCATTACGACTACTGGAAGGATGAACTCGTCCCTTCAATTCTTGCGACATGTCCGGCTGACTACCTTTGCTACGGTATGGGTGAGAAACCTATGCTGGAGTTGACAAAAGCTATTGAAGCTGGAAGAAACCCTCGTGACATAAGAAAGATTCAGCAGATAGCCTTTCTGATGACAGGTCAGTGCAAGATCAAGGAGAATGTTCTGGTTCTGCATTCATTCGAGGAGTGTAAGAAAGATAAGATGGCATTTGCAAAGAACTTCCATGAGATTGAGACACATGCCAACATGATGCATCCAGCTATCATAGTTGAACCAGTTGGTGATGGATATGTACAGATCAATCCGCCATACCCACCATCATCTCAGTCAGACATGGATTCGTTCTGGGATCTTCCTTTCACAAAGCTACCTCATCCTAGGTACAAGGGAAAGAGAATCCCGGCTTATGACATGATCAAGTACTCCATTACTACCCATAGAGGATGTTTTGGTGGCTGTAACTTCTGTACTATCGCTGCCCACCAGGGTAAGTTCATCCAGTCCAGAAGTGAGGATTCTATCATTAAGGAGATCACAAAGCTTCCTTCACTTCCAGGGTTTGCCGGTAACATTTCAGATGTAGGCGCTCCTACGGCGAATATGTATGGAATGGTGGGCAAGAATCCTGACCTTTGTGACAAGTGTAGAAGAAAATCATGTCTTTTTCCTGCACCTTGCCCTAATATGAACCGTTCTCATGAGAGACTGTTGGGTCTTTATAAGAGAATCGCAAAGGTAAAGGGTATCCGTCACTCCTATATCGGATCAGGTATCAGATATGACTTGTTCCTCACTGAAGATGGTTTTGTTGATGAGACCTCAAAGCCATATCTTAAGGAACTGGTTCTCAATCATACATCAGGAAGACTGAAGGTCGCTCCAGAGCATACTGAAGACGTTGTGCTTCAAAAGATGGCAAAGCCTTCTTTCAGGCTGTTTGAAAGATTGAGAAAGGAATTCGATAAGGTGAATAGGGAAGCGGGAACACATGTTGAACTTGTGCCATATTTCATTTCATCGCATCCAGGTTGTAAGATGAGGGATATGGAAAACCTTTGTCATCACCCTGCACTAAAAGGAATTTGGATGGACCAGGTACAGGATTTCACTCCTACACCGATGACTACTTCTTCGGTCATGTTCTACACAGGAATTGACCCAAGAGACCTCAAACCTGTGTTTGTTGAGCGCAATCCGGATAAAAAGAAGCTTCAGAAGTCATTTTTTTTCAAAAAAAAGTAACCGACACTATTCCATTTTAAAAAAATATCCTAATATTGTAGCGCAATTAAATTGACGCATCTATAATACAATAAAGTAAGAATTCAATATGGCAACTGATCAGAAGAAAAGACACGTAGTGAGCTATGAGAACATGAGCGAAGAGCTTGCTGCTGTATTTGCAGAGAAATACCCAAAGGGATATAGTGATTACCTTTCTGACCTTGTTAAATATCCAAAGCCAGATGGAACTAGTTTCTATGCTGTAACCATTGAAATTCCAGATGCAATCTATCTTGTAAAGATCAAAGTTAGAACAGATGCACAGGAAGATATCGAGAGATGGCTTGAGGATGGAGATGATGATAACGATCAGCTCGGAGGAGGATCAGAAGGCGCTGGCGATGGCAGCACACTTCCTGACGACAATATCTCCCAGTATGGTGGTGGAGACGATGATTCTGCAGAATAATTGAATTGATTCAGATTATATAGGACCGTCAGGAACTCTTTGTTCTGACGGTCTTTTTATTTACTTTTGTCAGTTAATTATTAAAGAGGAAATCCCGGTGGCAACTAAAATATTTGTGAAATATCTGCTTCTCCCAATGAGAAGACTTCTCAAGGGAATGTCGGAGGCGAACAAGACACTTGTTCTGTCTCTGATAGTCGGTATTTTGGCAGGTCTTGCCGCTGTTCTTCTTAAGACAACAATTGAGTCCGTAAGGCATGGACTTACTTTCTGGTTCGGAGATAGAGAGTACTTGAACATTCTGTATCTTGTATATCCAGGTATCGGTATGCTCCTTGCGATGCTTTTCACGAACTATGTCATTAAAGATAAGATCGGACATGGTGTGACAAAGGTTCTGGTTGCCGTGAGTAAGAACGAATCCAGAATCAAACCGCATAACATGTGGTCTTCAGTTCTGGCCTCAGGTGTTACTATCGGATTCGGTGGATCAGTAGGAGCCGAGGCTCCAATTGTCTACACAGGTGCTGCAATCGGATCCAATCTCGCAAGGTATATGGGACTGCCTTACAGGAACATGACTATCTTGCTTGGCTGTGGTGCTAGTGCTGCTGTTGCAGGTATCTTCAACGCACCGCTTGCCGGAGTCCTTTTTACGCTTGAAATTCTTCTTTTCAATATCTCGATGACATCCATGATGCCGCTTCTCATCAGTGCGGTGTCAGCAACAGTTGTGTCATACATCTTCCTTGGTGAAAAGACAGCTTTTGACTGTACATTGTCATCATTCAGGATGCAGAACATTCCGTTCTATCTTCTGCTTGGTGTATTCAGCGGATGTTGTTCTCTCTACTTCCTAAGGACAACTATGTGGATGGAGGATAAGATTGGAAAGATGACCAACAACTTCAAGAAGTGGATTCTTTGTGCTGCAGGTCTAGGTATTCTTATCTTCCTTTTCCCTCAGCTATATGGTGAAGGTTATTCAGACCTTGGTGTGCTTCTTAATGGTGGTGATATCGACCTTGATGGAAAGACCATCCTATCATTCATGGGACATACTGAGTGGCTGGTTCCGATATTCTTCCTGATGATTCTAATCTTCAAGGTATTCTCCATGACATTTACAAATGCAGGTGGTGGAGTCGGAGGAACATTCGGTCCTACATTGTTCATTGGTGGCGTTGCCGGATTCGTGCTGGCTAGAACTATCAATCTTCTTCTAGTTGGATCAACCTTCTCAGTACCGGAACAGAACTTCGTTCTTGTCGGTATGGCAGGCCTTATGGCTGGAGTTATGCAGGCTCCAATGACTGCAATCTTCCTTATTGCGGAGATTTCAGGAGGATACCAGCTTTATATTCCGCTTATTATCACTGCGACCATTTCATTCGGATTTACTAGAATCTTTGAGAAATATTCAATCTACACCAAGCGAATCGCTCATAAGGGAGAGCTTCTGACTCATGACTCGGACCAGGCTGTTCTTACTCTTCTTAAGACAACTGAGCTCGTTGAGAATGACTTCAAGTCCGTCAGAATTGATGCTACACTTGGTCAGCTTGTTGAGATTGTGTCGTCTTCAAGACGAAACATTTTCCCAGTGCTGGACTCTAAGCATCACTTCCAGGGATATGTATCACTGGAGGATATCAGAAAGGATATGTTCAAGGTTGACATGTATGACAAACTGCATGTATACAACTTTATGAGGTCAGCTCCAGAGTATGTCTATGACGATGAAAAGATGGATTCCGTAATGCTTAAGTTCGAGAAGACCGAGGCCTGGAATCTTCCTGTCGTCAAAAAGGACAGGACCTATATAGGATTTGTTTCAAAGTCCAAGATTTTCTCAGCATATCGAGATGAGCTGAAAGTCTTCTCTCAGGATTAACCCTAACAATTTATCCAACTCCTATGAAAGAAATTTACATCAACTACATATCTGTTCATCTTGAAGTAAAGCCTTGGCAGGTGGAGAATTGTGAACAGCTGTTCCAGGAAGGCAATACGATCCCATTTATCAGCCGATACAGAAAAGAAAAGACCGGAGGTCTTGATGATGTTGCCGTGGCCGAAATCCGTCACTGGGTTGACATATTCGCTGAGATGGAGAAGAGAAAAGCCACAATGCTTTCCACTATCAGTGAGCAGGGGAAACTGACTGACGAGCTGAAGAAAGCAATTGAGGATTGCGTGGTCTCATCGGTTCTTGAGGATCTTTATCTACCATACAGACCCAAAAGAAGAACTAGAGCAACAGCAGCTAAAGAAGCTGGTCTTGAACCTTTGGCTGATAAGATGTATTCTGTGTCCATCACCAATCCTGAGGTTGAAGCGAAGAAGTTCGTCGGAGACAAGGTCGAGTCAGTGGAAGCTGCACTTTCAGGAGCTAGGGATATCATTGCTGAGAGGATTTCAGAGACAGCATCGTTTAGAGATACATTGAGA
>JAKSJT010000288.1 GCA_024402125.1 Bacteroidales bacterium | reverse complement strand
TTTTTTTTAATCGGCTTTTGTGTTCTCTGTGTTGAGTCTTTACTTTTTATCCTTTTCTTTGTTCTTTCCATCGTACTGAACAAGAATGGTGTCAACTGTGTCAACTACCGTGACACGTTCGGCGGTGAGGGTGCCAAGCTCTTCCAGTATCATGATGCCTTTGCCGAGGTGAACAAGGAGTGGGGTCTGGAACGTGGTGAGCCTGTATCAAAGACTGGTGCCCGTCATGTATGCCGTGACGAGTGGCTGGCAACACTCCGTGACCGTGAAGAGGACATCCAGGATCGCATCGACCAGAAGAAGAAGGCGCTGAAGGGTCTTACCACAATGATCGAGAATCTGACGGCCGAGCGTAACACCATCGTCGGCAGGATCAACGTGATCGAGGACTGGCTGAAGAGACATCAGAACGATGATGACCCGGAGGTTCAGGAGCAGGTCAAGATCCTCAAGCAGCTCAAGAAATCGCTGACCAGTGTTGATGAAAAGCTGGCCGACAAGCGCAGCAAACTGATGGACGTTGACGCTGCCATTGCTGACTATAAGAACCAGCTTGAAGTGCTCGAAAGCCAGATGGAGGTAATGAAGGAAGCAGGCGCAGAACTGGAGAATGCGATATCGAACGATGCCACCATTCTGCTCAAGGCATCTATCTTTGATGATCTCATGACACAGGTCAAGTTCCTTGTCCGTGATGATCCGAAGCTGGCAGCTAAGACCAGTGACTCCTTCATCGATGATGCCAACTTCCTGCGCTGGAAAGATGTTCTGGAGTCAGGTGTCAAGGCGCTGATCGCAGGTATAGATGGTGCTACGACTGTTGCCCAGGGTGGCGGTGGCGGAACGTCATCTGATCTTCCTTGGAGAGACAAGGACGAGGACTATCTGGACTTCGCGCGTCGCTGCATGAGATTCGCTCATGTCAAGCACTATCCGAAGAAGAGCCGTATGACATACCGCCGTTAAGCCTTGGAATCGCTATCATGATCCAACGCTAACGATGAGCGGTAGATGAAGAAGAGTCCGTCATAATAAGAGAGGTCTTTACCCTCTGCGATTATCTTCTCAGCGTACGCTTTACACTTATACCGTTCAGCCAGGAGCAAGAGTCTCGCCTCTTGTTCTTGGCTGATTTTCCTGAAATGAGCATTGGCCATCTGAACGATGCTTAATGCCTGTCTGGTTAGTCCTGCCTTGTTGTAGATATTGAGAAGCCGTCGGTATGGCTCTCGCTCCCAATAGCGGTGATGGACTAACTCTTCATAGATGGCAGCAGCCTTGTCAAACTCCTTATTCTTTTCATGGATCATGGCTTCGCCCATCTTGTCTGCTGCCCATTTATTCAACTCCTTGATAGTCTGTGCTTCCGGGCTGTTCTCGTCATACTGATCACATTTCTTTCCGGTGTAGAAGTCAAACTCTGGTAGCATGATGGTAGCTTTGCGATACTTGGAATAGTTGGAATCCTCGAAAGGAATGTCACCATAGACAGATGCCTTTGTAGGAAAATGGGCAACAGATTCCTGTGTATTCCTTTTGATCGACACCTTTGTCGGTTTGTTAATGACTGGTGCCACAACGATCACTTTTTGAGGTTTCTGCCCTTTGATCTGAGTGGGATCCTCGACCACGACAATAGGTGCTTCATCGACGGAAGAGGAAACATTTTCAGGCTCCCTTTTCTCTGGTTTTGATCCTGTGATCAATGAGGATATTTTGTCAAAGAGGCTCATGAAATCTACTTACTTTTTACAATCTTCTGTATTTCCAACCAATAAAAGAAAGCTTCTTCAAGAGTTTTCTTCAACTTATTCAGTTTGGTATGGATAGGTAGTTGAAGTGTCTCAGAAGTAATGGATCCTAACATGGATTTGTCATAATGCTTGACATCATCAATTCCGTATTCAAGAAGTTTGCTGAGATAGGCTGCTTTTGAAGCATTGACAATGGCTGATTCTATGTTGTATTTCTCACTATGAATGAAGTTACCGATTCTCGACACGCCATCCTGCAAAAGCATGAATTCGTCTTTGTCCTGAACTCCGCGTAGGCAGATACAGAGTGATGTATTGTAAATATCATCCAGCACTTGCTTCAGATCAGAAGGATCAAGATGTCGGTATTGTAGTTCTACAGCAGCAAACTTCTGGAATGTCTGCCTTGTGATTGTGAGATCCTGCACCAGATCGAAGAGCGAAGCAATGTCGAAGAGCTGTTTGATAATCTCCATCGTGCATTTCTTCACACCTTTGAAATAAGGTATGCCTGTGGTATGAGGGGCAAAGGCTGTCAGCTTATCACCAAGCAGATCTTCCTTACTCGGGAGATTTACCATTACAGGAGAACCCGTAGTAATTAAAAGCGGACTTTCTATAGGCAATGTCTCTACATTTATATAATGTGTTTCTTCAAATAGGACATCCAACAGAATCTTGTCATGGCTTCCGTTGCCTGGGTACGACACTTCGTAGTTGAACTTGGCATGTAACTTCGGTATATCTGTTCTGGATACTCGATTTACTAGTTCTACTCGCCCGAATCCAAATTCCTCTGAGTAAGCAGACAGATATTCTTCAATCTTAGTGCCAGGTGGACAAATGATGTCAATATCGATGCTAAGTCGTCGGCTGGTATTCAGATGCAACATCAACGAACTGCCACCCTTGAACAAGAATGGGCAACCAGAACGAGCTAGGGCTTCGAGCAAAGAGAAAGCTCTGATTGTTTTCTCGACCAAAGCAATATCATGCGCACCCAAACGGTTAGCGCATTCTTTAATCCATTCGATGGATCTACTTTCCGGACTTATCATCTTGTTCTATCGTACAAATAATCTGTTCTACCTGATTTTTTCGGTTTCTTCTCGATGCATATCTGAGGAGCTTGCTTCTATTCACCTGATTACGCTCAAAAGCAGATTCAAAGATGTTATAGATTTCAGAGCCACTGGCAAAGAGCAATTCGTTATCACCGATGGCATCCACCATGATCTTCTCAATTCTTGGAACCTGACAGTTATTCACCATCGTCAACGGAGATTGACCTATCAGCTGTCGAATGACTACAGCATTGCTGCCAGTCAGGTATCGATCGCAGTCTTCAGAAGATGGTGCAAAGAGTATGTTTCTGTCTGTAACGATTTGTTGCAATGTGAGAAATACACTCTCCATTCCATCTTTTTCTACATCGACGAAGGTGTAGCCTATGTTTGGGATATGCAACATGAACGAGCTCAATACCCTTGGACTCCAAATACAAAAATCTAAAAACGGATATTTATCCTTCAACTTGCCATATATGTTACATTCCCATACAGAAGGCTCATATAGAAGTTCAGGCAACCTATCAGTTGGCAAAGAATACAAACCTCTTCCTGTTCTACATAATTGACATGAAGAAACAAGCCGGTTGAGTTGTAGGCTTAGCGTCTGTTCACTAATGCCATTCTCTCTACCCGCCAATTCCTGCATCAGCTCCTTTCGTGAAAAAGAGCCATTATGCAGATTCGCATAATTGATAATCACTTCAGATGTTGTCATACAGGATGCAAAAATATATCATTTGTGTCAAATTACAAATATATTTGTCAGAATTGATACAAATTATCAAATTATTTTATGAAAAGTAGAATTTTGGAAAGACGATATTGCATTTACACATATATAATATATAAATTGTGCCAATACAGATAATATCTGTCATTTGCACCTACAGGGAGTGCATGATTCTTCTACAATGGCGATTAAGGTTTTATTTCAGATAGTTCTCCATTGAGAGTTCTAATTTCTTTAACAAATTTATATAATGTCGCTGGGCAATACGGAGATTTGTGCTCAGTCGTAAAGATCAATCATAATTTGCTTCTACTATCGGGGGCAAAGATAACGTTCTTTTTTCAAGGAGGGTAATGAAAGTGAGGATTAAATAAATCTTAATTATCCGGTTGGATTCATGATGATGACAAAACAAAAAAGTGATTCGCTCCAATCTGTTTCTTCTCAAAATTGACCTTAAAAAAGTTTATACAATGTTGATTTGAGCAAAAACTTATGTGATAGTTATCGCAACCCTATTCCATTTTATGTAAAAAATGAGTCAAATGACTTGTTTTTTTTGCTGAAATACGCATTTGTGTTAAATATAACAGTGTATAATATCTATCTTTGCAGCGCAATTTCGTCATTAAGCAAACAATAAACATTATAAACACAAATATTAAAGTCATGAAAAAAAAGAATTATCTAACGCTTCTGTTCCTGATAATTGCCAGTACAATTTCGGCATGGGCACAAAGCATGAAAGTAACCGGTGTCGTTATAGATGGCACCTTGTCTGAACCACTTATGGGTGCCAGTGTACTTGAAAAGGGAACACAGAATGGTAC
>JAKSJT010000287.1 GCA_024402125.1 Bacteroidales bacterium | reverse complement strand
AGGTATACTTCTTCGCAATCACTCTGGCAGACTGAAAGCAGTAGACGTACCAACGAAAAAGAAGATTGATGAGTTCTGTAAAGCAACCGCTGACTTTATGAGCGCTGCCTTCCAGGCAAACCGAAATGGTGAGATGTATAAGGAGCTAAGGCGTGAGGACTACACCGGAGAAGGAAGTGCCGCTGGAATAATCGAGTCATACCTAAGTTTGTCCTCTGGTGAATCTGATTCACCCCTTAGCTTCGTCTCTGACCTGTACTCAGAGGATGGAGACTCCATTAGCATTGACTGAAAGCATATGGTCGGATTCTGCATCGCCAGCTCCAGTGACCTCCCTTCTGAAATTGCAGACTCGGTTCCTTTCCAGGGCATGAAATGCAGCCTTGGGGACAGTGTGCATATGGGATATTCCCATCCTATAGGACTATGTCTTGAAGAAGAGCATATTGTGAACTCATACATCTTGAAAGCGGATCAGCAGAGTACAAGACGTTCTCTAGTCCAAAAGGCGAAAAGGATGCAGTCTATGAGCGGAGAGCTATATAACTCTGAAGCAAGTCAGCAGATTGAGAAGTTCCTTCGACTGCGTGAGTAAGAAGACCTGCTTCTTGTGTACCACCGCAGTGACATTCTTGCTTGGGGAAAAAGGAAAGACTCCGAAGATGTCACCTGTCAGAAAGTTCGAAGTGCCCTTTCCTCTATGAACATCTGTGCGGAAAAGACCCGAAAGACTCTCCCTGAGGAGTTCCTGAATGGAATTCCAGGAAACGAGATGAACTTCTCCAAGGATGACTATCTCCTTAGTGAGGCAAGCGCTGTCCTATGCCTTCTGGGATGGGAAAGTTTTGACAAAGGGTTACCAGAGGGTAATCTCCAGGTATCAGAGAGACTTTCCTCACGACCAATCATCCTTGATCTCTGCAAGGAGGCCTACTCCAAAGGATGGATTAACGCATACAATTCCTTTGTCCTTGGCCCGACCGGTTCCGGAAAGTCCTTCTTCATGAACCATTACCTTAGATGCTGTCATGACAAAGGAGCGAAGATATGTGTCCTTGACAACGGCAGATCCTACGCTGGACTTGCAGCACTTATTAAGGATGAAAACGGTCTGGCCCCTGCTAAAAGGAAATCGAAGACTGTAGAGGAGTTCGAGTTCAACCCTTTTGCGGGATTTCTGGAGCAGGGGAAATGGCTGATCGGGGAAGATCATCTTGACTTAGACAATCCATCCGTCCAGTTCGTCATCGGAATCATCAAGACCATATGTGACTTTGAGGATGGCTGGACAGCGGCCCAAAGCAGTGTGCTTTCGGTGTATCTCACGATATTCTGCATGATGTATAAAAGAGAAACTGATCCCGTATTCGATGATTTCTATACCTTTCTTGTGGAGAGTAAGTTCGATGAGAACGGCTCCGACAACGGTGTCGAACCAATTGACCAGCAGCTTATGAAGGAACTGATCATATCACTGCACACATATTCAATAGACGGGAGCCATCCTAAGACTCTTAACAGTCCAAGCGAAGCAAGTCTTCTTTCAGATGACTTCTCCCTATTTGAGGTCGGTGAACTATTGGACTCATCAGACAAGACCTACTGCAAGCTCTGTATCTTCTGCATAATCCACAGCTTTGATCTTATGATGAGACGGAATGTGGACTCATTCAAGGTACTGGTAATCGAAGAGGCCTGGAAGGCCATATCGAACAAGGATATGGAGCCGTATCTCAATTCCCTATGGAAGACTTCCAGAAAGTATAACACAGCAGCAATTGTAGTTACCCAGCAGATGAGTGACATCATCTCTTC
Organism: Bacteroidales bacterium; assembly: GCA_024402125.1. GTDB lineage: Bacteria > Bacteroidota > Bacteroidia > Bacteroidales > UBA932 > Cryptobacteroides. The sequence continues at coordinate 2,573 of JAKSJT010000287.1, read as the reverse complement.
AGATATCATCAAGGACACAATTATCGCAAACTCCCCCGTAAAGATTGTCCTTGACCAGAGGGAATGCATATCGGAACTTGATGCAGTAGCTGATACTTTAGGTCTCACAGAGACTGACAAGAGGTTTATCCGATCTCTCAACACTCAGTCCAGGGATGATGCCTCAAAGGATGTCTTTCTGAAGATCGGACAAGGTAAAAGCGGAGCCTACAAGATAGATGTATCGCAGGCTGAAGCCTTCCTCTATGAGTCTGTCCTGAAAGATAAATCCGAACTGAGTGACACAATAAATAGCGGAAGAAGCGTACTGTCACTACTTAAACGAAAACGTAAAATCTAAACACGACAGACAATGAAACATCTACTTCTATCAATTACGATAGCACTGTCCCAGTGCGTTGTACTACTCGGACAAATCCCAGTTGTCGATGCCACATCGATTCTGACCCAGACGATGACGGACTATGATATCGTCATGACAGCAGACCTCTCCCTGGAATCCTCAGAGCGGCTTAATGCCGTTTTAAGAGGACTATCCGAGAGGTTCTTCGGAAACGGAACAGAGGACAAGGCAGTCCTTGCCTCCGACCTTCTATCCCTTACCTCCGAAATGGCGACCTACTCCTCCAGAATCCTTCAGGCTGAGTCCATTGTAAAGGACTACAGCAGGAAGCTTGGCAGCATTAGAACGGGATCAGATGCAGCCTCTACCATAAGCGGAGTTGTATTCACGGTTCAAGACTACTACAACTACAGTGACAGGCTCTATATGGCAGTAAAGGAACTTGTCAGTTCCAGATACAGAACAATCTCCCAGAAGCAGGATGCAATTGAGAAAGCAAGACGAGAACTCAGTGAAAGAGGCCTTTTTGTACTTGATTCCGTATCGACCAGAATCGAGCATCTGGAAGCGGCAAGATCACTTGCCGACTGAGTAAGAAGCGTGTCTGCGACTCTTGATGCGGAGTCCTACTCCAGTGAGCAGCAGAGAATCTACGGAAAATCCGTCAAGGGAAACGGAGGCACAATTGGGGTCATCATCCTGTCCCTAATACTACTTGTATGCTGTGCAGAAGCCGTATTCTCAATCGGAAAGTACTACTCAGGTGAGTATGCTTTTGATGCACTCATTAAAAGGATACTACTCTCCATAGTAGGAGCACTCATTACGTTGTCTGCTGTTCTCCCGTTAATCTAAAAGGTACTGATATGACTGCAATACTACTAAATAGCGGCATCAGTGAGACTCTCTTCAGGATCAAGACTGAAGTCATGTACTCCGGGGGAAGTCTGTTCTCATCTTCTCACATGGTAGGGATATCCCTTGCTGCCCTGTGCACCTGCATTGCTCTTGTAAAACTGTACTCAGACTATGTGAAAGGTCATCTGGAATCAGCCTCGTCAATCCTCCGCCCCATTATTATCCTTCTCATTGTCTTTGAGTTCAACACGATGGTGCTTCGACCAATTGACTGGGTCGGAAACATATACACTTCCTCACTCAGCAAATCCTGCAGCAAGACAGCTGATGACTTTGACATCATGTACTCCAGAGCAATGAATGAGCATCTGGATAATGTCCGGGCTAGTGGGAAGAAGTTAAGTGGAGAGAACTCCGTCAAAGGAGTGGTTCATGACTTCCTTGCATCTCTTTACAATGTCTCCAGAGAAAAGCTCGCAAAGAGAGCATCTGTAAGAACGGGCGAACTCCTCGGAATCATCGCTGCGATTCTTCGAATAGTCGGGTCCATGATTGTCATACTGTCTAACTTTATGACCATGGTAATGGCAATAGTCGGACCTATAACCTTTGCGATAGCTATACTACCCTGGTTCTCCGGTGGAATCAAGCTTTGGATAGAAAGATACATAGAGTATCTTCTATGGCCACCTATGGTCTATGCCATACTTCACATCACATACAAGATCATGTGCATGGGAGCATTCGCTGGAGACTTAAGCAAAGGGTTATCTTTTGCTGGTGAGGAGATATGGACAATGATAATCAGTGCCGTATGCGGAATTCTGATGCTGTGCAGGATCCCCCGCATCTGCTCAATGGTAATAGAAAGCATAGGATCCGCTCCGGAGGTTTCTGCGATGCTGTCCTCTGTCAAGGGTGCCATCACTAAATTATACTCAGGACTTAGTTAATCATTAACAACAAATAACAAATATGACAAAGCAAACAAAAGAAATGGAAGGAGATGTCCTTCCCAGAAAACTATGAACTCATGGCGAAAAGCTCAGTACCAAAGGGTTTGTTCTGGTGACCATAGTCCTTACAGCAATCATTCTAGCAAATCCAAACAGGCTTCTTTGGCCATACAGGGATGTAAGTCCGTCGGAACTCCAAAAGGTGTTCATAATGGATCATGACGGAGCTGCCTTCAGCTTCTCCACCTACAAGGACTCAGAATCCATTGAGCTTGAAATACGGGATCATATGACAAGGTTCCATGAACTGATGTTCAATATGATACCTGACCCTAGGAGTATTGACGAAAAGACCTCAAAGGCCCTAAGCTACGGAGACGGATCCGTCCTTAACTTCTACCGCAGGATAAAGGAAA
>JAKSJT010000286.1 GCA_024402125.1 Bacteroidales bacterium | reverse complement strand
ATAGTCAATGCTTGTAGGAGTGAGAATTCCTTCCATATTGACATCATTACCGATGAATGATGCTGATGTGCTTGCTCTAGCTCCTGCGTTTGTTGAAACGGAGAAGTTTGATCTTGCGATCGGGAAGTTACCGAAGAGGTTGATGTTCGCATTGGTTGATGTTGGGCCATTGACCGGCATTGTGAACATCTTACCGTTATTATCCCACTGTGCATTCACTGTAGGGTTCTGATTGAAGCCACCACCGATTCTAGCGTTCAGTGAACTGAATGTTCGAGGGTTACTCCAACGGATCTCTCCATCGATGCTGTGGCTGAATGAAGGAATGAGATATGGGTTACCCAGGGACTGAACGTTAGGGTTTGTGTTGTCAAATACAGGAACGAGCTGGCTAACTGATGGCTGGCTTGAATTTCCTCTATAAGTCAAACGGTAGTTCATAAAGTCTGAAGCTCTCCATCTGATCATAGCCTGAGGAGACCAGTTGATAACTGTATAGGTTGTATCAATCTGTCTGTTAGAGCTCTGGGTCTCGTTATGGATTGTTGTAGGGATAAGGCTAAGACCTACCTGCATTGTCAAATCGTCTGACTGATAGAGCATGTTCGCTCCAATTGTATGACGCAGATTAATGTTTCTGATGGTGTTGGAGTTAACAGGGTTGAGCACCTCATTGAGTGGCTTATATGTATGGTCATCCTTTGAGAACCCATCAATCGGAGTCGCATCGAATGCCTTCTTGTCCTGGTTTGAGTTGCTGTAGTTGAATGCATAGTTTCCCTCAACGTAGAATCTGTTTCCAAGAGGCTCAGTATATGTAGCACGCATAGTGAGGTTTGTGCTCTTGTTGTTGTTCTCAGTTCTCTGGTTAATGATCTCCTGAACACCTGTTGTCTGGTTATCCTTTGTGAATCTATTTGTCAACGACTGGGTGTATCCGTCAGAAATTGTATTTGAGAGTGAGAAGTTACCGTTAACTACAAGAGTACGTCCTGGAATACCCAGTCTCTGACGGTACTGAAGCATACCGCTGGCAGATACCTGCTTCTGGCTACTGCTGTTTGAGTTAAATCCGTCACTAAGCTTGTAGCTGTACTGCTTGATATCCTCTTCATCGATTCTGTCAGAGAAGTCTGCTCTATCGATGCTTGTTTCAGTCAACGAGTTGGAACGGCCTGTTCCAAAGCTGATTGAAGGCTGGAAGATGATTGAAGAGCTGCTAGAGAACTTATGGTCAATACGAAGGCCAATGTTGTGGCTCATTGAATTGCTTGTTGAAATAGAGCTACTGTTAGAGTACTGGTTGAAGCTGGCAAGAGGGTTCTTGTCGTTGTTGTAGTAACGCTCCTGGTATGACTCCGACCTGTTGTCGTTCTTAGCTCCATTGAGGTTATAGTCACCACTTGCGGTCATCTTGTTATCAAAGAGATCGTATCCGAGGCTTGCTCCGAGCATGTATGATGTAGTTACACCATTACCTCCGCCCATTCCTGAGCCCATGCCGCCGCCCATCATGCCACGCATCATCTGGCCACCGAAGCCACCGAAGCCCATATTACCTCCGTTGTTGGCATTACCGATAATGCTGTACTGAGCACCATTGGAGAAGTTACCCATGAAGAGGTTTGCATTGAACCTGTGGTCATCGTATCCTGCGTCATCTACTGGGAAGTCATGACCGATACCACCACGAAGGTTACCCATAAGACCGTTCATCATACCTCTCTGTACAGAAAGGTCAAGCACTGTCTCCTCCTGACCGTCGTCAATACCTGTGAACTCTGCCTGGTCTGACTTCTTTTGGATTACCTTAACCTTCTCAATGATCTTTGCAGGAAGGTTCTTTGTTGCAAGAGTTGGGTCATTGAGGAAGTATGTCTTGCCGTCTACATAGATCTTAGTGATGGTCTGACCGTTCGCTGTAATGGATCCGTCAGAACCCACTTCAATACCTGGGAACTTCTTAAGAAGGTCCTCAAGGACATCGTTCTCTGTAATTTTGAAAGATGATGCATTGTACTCGATTGTATCCTTCTTTACAATGATAGGATTACCGACAGCGGAAACGCTGGCAGCATCGAGAACTTCCTGATCTTGCTTCAACTTTATAGTACCGATGTTGACATCCTTTGAGATGGTGATTTCCTGGGTATGTGCAATATAACCCATCATCTCTGCCTTAAGAGTATATGTACCGTCTGCGACACCCTCAAGTACTCCCTTACCGTTTGAGTCAGTAAGAGCATACTTCGATGGGTTCTGAGCACCTTTCTTTGTCAGTGATACTGTTGCGAATCCGACTGCTTCGTCATTGGTTGCATCCTGAAGAACAACCGTAACCTTTGATCCAGACTTCGAATTCTGGGCAAATGACGGAACAGCTAAAACAAGTAAAAGAACAACACACAAAGTGGCTCTAAAGTTTACAAATAATCTTCTCATATATAACATCAATAATTTTTATTCGACATTATATTAGACAAAATTAGCCCTCCACGCGTTTAAAACGTAGATTGCCTGTTCGTTGAAGAAAAAAGCCTGTTCGTTGTTATTTTATTCGATCGGGGTTCTCAGCGATGAATTTTTCCCAGCTTGACGATGCTGAGAGACCAGCCAGAGGGCTAGTCAGCTGATAGTAGTGACACATGGCGATTGCCAGTGCGTCGGTGGCGTCAAGGTACTTCGGATCAAGGTTAACCTTAAGGATCTTCTGGATCATCATTGACACCTGCTCCTTTGAGGCGTCACCGTTTCCGGTGATGGCAACCTTGGCTTTTCGAGGAGCATACTCGAAAACTGATATGCATCTCTGAGCTGCGGAAACGATTGCTGCTCCCTGAGCTCTACCCAGCTTGAATATGACCTGGGCATTCTTTCCGTAGAATGGAGACTCAATGGCCATATCATCAGGAGAGTATCTGTCACAGAGCTCCCCTACTTCTGTTGAAATGCGTGCGAGTTTGACATAGGGATCCTTTTCCTTCCGAAGGTCAAGGACTCCCATGTCCACAAACTCTACGCTCTTTTGTTTAACACGGATAACCCCGTAACCTAAAAGATTGGTTCCGGGGTCAATTCCTATGATTGTTGTGACTTTGTCTGGCATCCAGTGGATGATTAGTCAATCTTATCAAATCCTGTGTAAGGTCTGAGAACCTCAGGGATAATGATACCATCTGGTGTCTGGTTGTCCTCAAGGAGAGCAGCTACGACTCTAGGAAGAGCAAGTGAGCTACCGTTAAGTGTGTGGGTAAGCTGTGTCTTGCCATTCTCATCTCTATAGCGGCACTTAAGACGGTTTGACTGGTATGTCTCGAAGTTAGATACTGAAGAGATCTCAAGCCAACGTCCCTGAGCTGCTGACCAGAGCTCGAAGTCGTATGTGATTGCTGATGTGAAGCTCATATCACCACCGCAAAGACGAAGGATTCTGTACTTGAGGCCAAGCTTGTTAACGAGGCTCTCTACATGTGCTACCATCTCATCAAGAGCTGCGTATGAATCCTCTGGCTTCTCTACGCGTACGATCTCAACCTTGTCGAACTGGTGAAGTCTGTTAAGACCACGTACGTCCTTACCATATGAACCAGCCTCACGACGGAAGCATGGTGTGTAAGCTGTAAGCTTCTGAGGAACTTCATTGTTCTGAAGAATAACATCACGGAAGATGTTAGTTACAGGAACCTCAGCTGTTGGAACCATGTAGAAGTCATCAAGTGTTGCATGGTACATCTGGCCCTCCTTATCAGGAAGCTGACCTGTACCGAAACCAGATGCCTGGTTAACCATTACAGGAGGCTCAACCTCCTTGTAACCTGCAGCTGTATTCTGATCAAGGAAGAAGTTGATAAGAGCTCTCTGGAGTCTTGCACCCTTTCCCTTGTATACAGGGAAGCCAGCACCTGTAATCTTAACTCCGAGGTCGAAGTCGATGATATCATACTTCTTACAGAGATCCCAGTGTGGCATTGCTCCTTCATAGAGTTCTACCTCTGGACCACCCATCTTTACAACCATGTTGTCCTCTGCACCCTTACCAGGCATTACAAGGTCACAAGGCATATTTGGAAGAAGAACGATCTGAGCGTCGAGTTCCTTCTGGTTCTCTTCTGCTTGAGCGAGAAGCTCTGATGACTTTGCCTTAAGAGCGGCAACTTCCTTCTTTGCTTCCTCTGCCTCTTCTTTCTTTCCTTCCTTCATAAAGCCACCGATCACGGCTGCCTTCTGCTTCTGCTGAGCAAGAAGGTTGTCGCTCTCTGCCTGGAGTTTCTTTCTGTTGTCATCGAGTGCGATGACCTTTTCAACTATAGCTCTGGCATCAAAATTTTTGACTGCCAACTTCTCAATCACAAATTCTGGATTGTCGCGACGTCCTCTAAGTGTAAGCATAATTAC
>JAKSJT010000285.1 GCA_024402125.1 Bacteroidales bacterium | reverse complement strand
CACAGGATAACTACGCTCTCATCCTGGATTACTTCAAGATCAAACACCAATAATAGATTTCATTAGTACAACGCCCTGTATGAACCATATGTGAATCGGCCCGCAAACAAGCTGTGATTTCCAGTCCTCCAAAGTGTTCGAAGACGTGGCTGTAAATAGTCTTGGTCGTTAAGAATCTCTTTGTGACAGTTCCAATACGGCACACTTGCTACTAAAGACTATTTCATTGACAGAGTATCGGAACGTGAGATCAACTGTTTAGATCAATAAGGACAGTAGTTTAAACATAAACTATTCCCGGATTAAATTATTTGCATTTATTAAAATATTTAAATATCTTGCAAAAGTTAGTAGTTTAAGTATTTAGATAATTGATGCAATATGGACCTTCAATCACTTAGCAGCGCCATCAGTTCGTGGATATGGAGCTGGCCAATGATTATCCTCCTTCTAGGAACTCACCTGTTTCTGACAATAAGGCTAAGATGCCCCCAGAGACACATATTCAAAGCTATTAAGATATCACTCAAAAAGGATGACAGCGGTAGCGGTGATGTCAATCACTTCGCTTCCCTTGCCACTTCCCTTGCAGCAACAATCGGAACCGGCAACATCATCGGTGTTGCAACAGCCGTTTCTCTAGGAGGACCGGGAGCAGTTCTCTGGTGCTGGTTTACAGGAGTATTCGGTATTGCTACCAAATACGCAGAAGGTCTTCTTGCTGTTCAGTACAGACAGAAGACTCCGGAAGGAAAGATGCTCGGTGGTCCTATGTATGCCCTCGAAAAGGGTCTTAACGCTAAATGGCTCGCTGTTCTATTCTGCATCTTCACAGTCCTTGCTTCACTTGGCATCGGTAGCACAATCCAGTGCAACGCCATCTCAACAATGGTATTCGACACTATGGGGATCAAGACATGGATAACTGGTGCCATTATCGCAGTTCTAGTTGGCCTTGTTGTCATCAGAGGAATCAACGGAATCTCCAAGGTATGTTCAGTACTTGTTCCAGTAATGGCTATTCTGTATATCCTTGGCTGTATCATTATCCTAATAATGAACATTGACTTTATAGTTCCTGCGATTTCACTTATCGTGAAGTCTGCATTCAACTTCAAGTCAGCTGCAGGAGGATTTGCAGGATTCACAGTGATGACAGCATGCAGATACGGTATCGCACGAGGTCTGTTCTCGAACGAGTCAGGTCTTGGTTCAGCTCCTATCGTAGCAGCTGCTGCACAGACAAAGAACCCAGTAAGACAGGCCCTCGTATCATCTACTGGAACATTCTGGGACACGGTCATCATCTGTGCCCTCACTGGTGTTGTAGTAGTCAGCAGTATACTCGCCTACTCTGATATGGACTTCTCTAGCGGATCTGCTCTAACCCAGCTTGCATTCTCAAAGATTCCATTCATCGGAACTCCTGTGATTGTCCTGTCGATCATTGCGTTTGCATTCTCAACAATCCTTGGATGGTGCTACTATGCTGAAAGAGCAGTTGAGTACCTTTCTGGAGCAAAGCTGATAAAGGCATTCAGAGTGTTCTTCATCGTGATCGTATTCATTGGTGGAGTTGCTGAGCTACAGACTGTATGGAACCTCGCAGACATATTCAATGCTATGATGGCTGTTCCTAACCTTATCAGTCTCCTTCTGCTATCAGGAGTCTGCTACAAACTTTCAAAGCAATACCTTTGGGATAGGGACATCAATGCTGATGTTGAAGAGATAGAAAACTAAAAGAAACAACAGAATACAGAAGCGGCTCTCGAATAACATCGGGAGCCGTTTTCTATAAATCCAATGATATACTATACTCAATGCTTGGAAGCAATCTAGATTATCCTTGAGGGTCTACACTTCGAATCCATCCAATCTCAACTAGAAAAGCAAGAGGATGACTCTAAAAGTCACCTGGACTTTATTGTCACCCTCTAGTCTTCTTAATTAGTATAAATCGAAGAAGCAGCTACTTCTTGATAATAGGCAAGATACCAAATCCGTATCCATGTAGTACTCCAGGTCCCTCGAGCGGATCAACTGCATAGGCATCTACTTCCATAACGCTGTCATCACGCATTCTGTAACCATTAAAGTTCTTTACCTGCCAGGCTTTAGCACGCGGATCATTCTCTCTGAATGATTTCAAAGCCAGATAATCCTCATAGTCAGGCATCTGCCAGTTTCCACCCCACTGTACATGAGCTGCATCATACTTTGGAAGAAGTTTATTATTCTCATCGGTATAACCCATATCATGAATCTTGGCAGCTGATTTCTTGAATGTCTTGATAGAGCTGTCTGCCCGCCATTCATAATGGTCAAGAACATCTCCTGAAAGATAGCCACCATCATAGCCAATAATATCATAAACAACATATACATATATTGGTTTTTGATGGGCAAACTCAAAGTCACTGTCACGGTCATGACCCTTTACATCACCATACCAGAACTTCTTCCTATCATAAACGTCATCTGCCTCCAATGATGAACCGATCGGATACAATGCAATCTTGATATCTTCAGTCTCCATGTAAGGGATACCGTTCTCGTAACCATCAATCAAGTCATTGATTGTAATTGCGGACTGTTCAACAGTCAGTTTTACCTGATTGTTCTTCTCGTTTGTTCTTGCAGAAACAACCAGAGTCACTGTCCTTGGTTCGTAATTCCACCTCGGAGGACAAGTGACAGTAACTGTTGTATATCCAGTAGTGGCTGAGCTGGAGGTGGAACCAGAAATGATGTCAAAAGTAAAGTCATTGCCACCTATCTGAGATATAGTCCAATCGACAGGGATGCTGGCATCAGGAGCACCAATCTGCATAGTGAATGTGCCACCCATATGACTGAACGACTGTGGTTCAGCGATAACTTTCAGGCTCGAACTACCCTCCTGCGAACAAGGAATAGCCACATATTGATTATATGCACCATTGTTTACGGAATACCATACCTTGAGTATTCCGTAGCGCTTTTGACCCGAATTTGCTTGTGACCAGATGTCTGATGTTCCATACAGGAATTCCGGGCATTCAACCTCATAGTTGACAGTCAGACCTTCGCTCTGGCTTGTCACGTTCAACTTTCGTTTATCTGGTGCACCGGTATACGCAAGATGATCTGCATTGTTACCCAATGTAACTTTGACCGGATTGAATACAGGACGTATTGGATGACCATAGTACCTGTCATCAACATACTGATCAGCAGTGCTGCCATTCTTGTAGCAATAGGCTTTTTTCTTGTTGCTCTGACCGGCAGGGTCTGCTGTCCAATAGTTGATATCGTCAGCTCCCACGACTCTGTCATCCTGCATTCTACCAGCAGCAGGCAGGATAAGACGATTACCGTTATTCTCATACACATAGCAGGTTACACCATTGATCTCGGTTACTGTATGTCCGAGATTGTCAAGTTCATCCCACTGGGCCGTTGTCGGCATAGTCCAGCCATTACCCCACTGAGCCTTTACAGCATCATAATTAGAGCTTGCCATAGGCACGTGATATGTCATGTACATCTCCATTGGGTCATACTTGACACTTCCCCACCATATATTGGTTCCTGCAGGATAAAGGTTCTGATCATCAGGATTCAAACCCATATAGTCAGATGACGAGAAGTTAGTCTTCGGCTTTGTTTCACCCCACGCATAATAGTCACCGGACTCGACACTTGTGCTGGCACCAAGGTTCATAGTAGCCCATAGAGTACCGCTTGCAAGACCAAGGTCCACATACTCATGACCATTAGCGATAGAAGAGCTAGCGCTGAATCCTTCAACCTTTGTGAAGTTATTAGCTGTATATCTTACAACAGTAGATGCAGTGACTGTCGATCCTGCAGTTGTAGACGTCCATACTCCACCCTTCGAATCAGTAATGTAAACGTTTCTGGTGGCACTGTCTGAACCAAGTGTAGAAGGGACGCTGACTCTTATGATCTTTGTTCCGGACTTTGAAACAGGCTTATCGACAAACACTCTAATCTTTCCCTGGTTATAGCCATCAAATGTCACATCAGTGTTATCAGAATTCCTCTTGATGCGAACCTCTGTATTGACTCCATCCAGAACAAGTTCTGTGATGCGGTCAACGCCAGACAAACCATCGATATAGAGTTCAATTACTGATGTCTGGACTGTGACATCGTTAAGGAACACGTTCTGTCCTTCTTCAGTGTCCAGGCTAAACAAATCAGCCCCATGGAATATAGCAGAAGCACAGAAGGAAGGACTTGACTCCTTCTGGGCAGACAAGTCATTGTGAGCACTTATAATGGCTGTAGAAGCCTGTACATCAGAGCTGATTTCCGGATAGACAATAGCATATGCAGTGTTTCCACTAGCTGTAGCAGGCAATGTCAACCTTCTCCTGCGAGACAATCCATTGCTTCACG
>JAKSJT010000284.1 GCA_024402125.1 Bacteroidales bacterium | reverse complement strand
CATCTATCCGTCCGCCGCGTGCGTGATGAGCGGCAATCGGGGCAAAAGCTGCGCTTTGTTGCCTCGGCGCGCGGAAAATGGAGGCTTTCCTGGACAAACCCCCGCTCGGAGGGCCCTGGGAGCAGGATGGAGCCATCTATCCGTCCGCCGCATGCGTGATGAGCGACAACCGGGGCAAAAGCTGCGTTTTGTTGCCTCGCCGCGCGGGAAATGGAGGCCTTCCTGGACAAAAGCCCGCTCTTGATGTGACCCCCAAAGTTTGGACGGATTATACTTTAGTTGATATCGGGTGAACCCCGTTATTTAGAACTGCGTTTCAAAGTTACGTCTTTTCTTGTGAGAAGCAAGCAACGCGCGCTGCGAGGAGAGCCATTTCTCAGAGCTCCCCGCAGCAGCGCCGCGTAGCAGCCCGGCTTCTTTGTCGCCGGGCTGCGGTGCTTGTCAGATATTGCTGTCCCGCTGTTCGTATGCCTTGCGATGCTGTAGCGGACTCTTTCCCCCGAGACGAGACTTGATGCGTATCTCATTGTAGTACCTGATGTACTCATGTAACTGTTTTTTGAAGTCCTCGACCGACTTGAAGTCCTGAAGGTACAGAAGTTCGGATTTCAGAAGGCCGAAGAAGTTCTCCATCACCGAGTTATCCAGACAGTTGCCTTTCCTGGACATACTCTGGCGGAAGCCGTTCTCCTGCAGATACAGCTGGTACTTTTTATGCTGGTATGCCCAGCCCTGGTCAGAGTGCAGTATGGCTCCCGTGCTGCTGCCTGTCTTGGCCACAACTCCCTCCATCATGTCCATCACCATGTTCAGTACAGGATGCTCATATAGGGTATAATGGATTATTTCCCCGTTGAACATATCCAACACTGGGGACAGATAGCGCTTCACGCCGAACAGTGAGAACTCTGTCACGTCTGTCGTGAGCTTCTGCAGTGGCTTGTCAGCCACGAAGTTGCGGCTCAACAGGTTAGGCGCTATCCTTAATGTGACCCCCAAAGTTTGGATGATTATACTTTTGTTGATATCGATGAACCCCATTATTTAGAGCTGCGTTTTAAAGTTTCATAAGGTTTGACCTTGACTGTGGTGCAAGACGGAAAAGCTTATGAAGATTTGTACAAAAGTTCATTGACTGTATTGATACATCAGCTATCTTTACAAAAAAATTAAAACATGAAAAGATGAAAAAGTTGTTATCTATTTTTGTTGTTGTTTTAGCATTGGTAGCTTTGTTTTCGAGTAGGAATATGCCAATGAGTGGTCTTCTATCAAATTGTGTTGAGTCGTTATGCGATAGTGAGGGAGACGAATCTGAGTACTTTGATTATTCCAAGGTCGGAACGATAAAGAAAGAGATAATGGTTCAAGTTGGAAGTGAATATAATCCAGAGACAGGACAGTATGAAGCACAGTTTGAATGGAGAGAGACCATCCTTAGCTGCTGTGTGTTTAGTAGAAAGTATAAGTGTGCGAAGGCATTGCATAATATAAACTGTTAAGCCGCTATGAGGTCGTTTGTAATGAGGATATCAATGCTTGGTATCTTCCTGCTATGTCTCGTTTCATGTGGTGGAGACGTAAGCAGCGATTATCCTGTGTTTGACCTTAAGGATGATGTTTCATCTTTGGAATTGTTCAATCATGTATCAGATGCTGAAGTGATTCCCTTAGAGACTAGCGATGACTGCCTGATTCGTTCCATTGACAAGATTTCGAAGTTTGGTGAGGGTTTCTTGATTCTTGACAGGAAGGCTAGAAGAATCCTTCATTTCAATCATGATGGTTCATACGTCGGAAAGATCGATCGTGTGGGGCGTGGTCCAGGAGAGTACATGTTTATCAGTGACTTTGACGTCGTTGATGATCAGATTCATGTCCTGGATATGGACCGGGTCCTCGTTTATGACATTGATGGCAATCCGTTGAAAACTGTTATGATCGATTTGGATTGTGACATGTGTGCTTTCAAGGCTATGGAACAAGGAGGCTATCTGGTTGCAGCTCCAGACGAGAGCCGTTACTTGCTTCATGTCATTGATACAGAGGGCAAAGAAGTATCACGGATGCTTCAATGTTCTAAAGCTCAGATTGAAGCCTTGATGACGAGAACCGATGGCTGGTGTATTTCCTCGTCAGGAGAAGAAACGTATTTATCAGTTCCTTTTCTTGAGTCAGTTTTCTTGCTGAAAGATGGCGAGGTCCAGGAGCAGAAGTTGTTCGTAACATCCGAAAGCCCTTCTGGCTTAATAAAGAAGTTGGCTGGAAAGAGAGATTCTCAGGCTTTTATTGATAGAATAAGTTCTGAGTGCTTCAACCCGGGCAGGAAGATGGCAACACCTTTTTACTACTCATGTTTCGGCTCCTTTAATGGTTCTCCTGTTCTGCTTTTTCATGAAAAGGCTACTGGAAATCGATCTGTATATAACGTAAAAAAATCAATTGTTGCACTACTCCTTTTCGGTGAGACGTCTTTCCGGTTTACGGATGATAGCTATGTTGCTGACATGAGCCTTCTTAGTCGGGAAATGGTAGAAAAAATGCTTTCATTTTCTAGGAAGAATGAAAAAGAACACTCAATTCTTGAACAATTAGTCTCCTGTGATCCGGATTCTGATAATCCCATCTTGGTGCAATATCACTTGCAATGATAAACAAATCTATTGCCAGGGTCATAGTGATTGTTTTTGTGGTTTCTCTCTCTTCGAGTAATTAGATGCAGAAACCGATGGGAGACCAAGAATGTAACAATATTCAGGATACGTAGCCGAGGATGTTTGGGCCAAAGTGTCTTGCCGAGTCCTCCTTACCGGAATCTAATTCCAAGATGATAGTTTTTCTAGACTCTCTTGGATGTTCGTGTAGGATAGCGTACCTCGTTGACTATAATCTTTTTGTTGATTATTCCGAGTTTATGGGAGAGGACTCATTCGTTCCCATAGTCATCGTTGCTACCAGGGTGGATAATAGAGAAGAAATCATTCAGGAATTAGGCTTTAGTAGATTTATGGGATATCTTTTTGTCGATTCTCTGAATTTTTTTGAGTCCAATAATGCTTCCCTTGTCCGAAAAGCTGGATGGAGCATATATCTTACAGATTCTTCAGGAAAAATGTTTTCGGCAGAGAATCCATTGAATGACCATCAAACTTGGAATCGTTGGCGTGTTCAGATAGAGTCTTTGAACAATCACTAGAGCTTTTTCAGATATGGCAGAAAAGAAAAATGCTAGATACTTGACAGGTATTTACTTTGCTCGTTTTGGACATAATAGAAAAACAATATCTATCAATGGCCATGACTATTTAATTGATAATTCAGAGGGTTGCTTTTCTATCACATTTGGTGACTTGGCAATAAAAACTCAAGTCGAATCCTGGTTAAAGTTTGTAAGTTGGTATCAAAATCTTTTATCTAGCTCATTCGAGGTTGAGTCGTGGTTGCCAATCTCTGTAAATAATAGTTCATGTGAATACCATTTGTTGGCACATTTATTATTGGACCCTGAGTTTAGCGATGAATGTCCGCGTTTAGTCGTGCTTACTGAATCTGATCCATTTGCACGTTCAGACGTGTCCTTTATTGTACGTAATTTGATTGAAGACTGTATTGTAGTATCATACCGTGATGGCAGTATTTTTTCACATTCATTTGCGAAACTGACATCTGATGAGTGGCGATGTTTGTATCGTATTACTACTGGTCACGGGATTTCATGGATTGCCGAGCATGAATGTTGGTCAGTGTCAAAGACAAAGCATATTAGATCCTGTATTGTTGAAAAGCTGGGCGTTGAAAATATCTACCAAGCCATCTCTGTGGTAAATCTTTTGATGTTGCGTTAGCGAGAAATAATCTTGTTGGTATTTGTTTGATCGGTTATAGTGCTGCGTCTGCGGCTTCTAGTCGGTGAGCTCGTAGTCGAGGAGGCGCTGCTCGAGGTTGGCTGCCTTGATCTTGACCGGGTCGCCCAGGCGGAAGATCTTGCCGGTGCGCTTGCCGCGGATCAGGTAGTTCTTCTCGTCGAAGTCGAAGAAGCCGGACGTGATGAGCAGCAATCGGGGTTAAAGCTGCGCTTTGTTGCCTTGCCGCGCGGGAAATAGGGTGATTCCTGGACAAAAGCCCGCTCGGAGGGCCTTGGGAGCAGGATGGAGCCATCTATCCGTCCGTCGCGTGCGTGATGAGCGACAATCAGGGCAAAAGCTGCGCTTTGTTGCCTCGCCGCGCGGAAAATGGAGGCCTTCCTGGGCAAAAGCCCGCTCGGAGGGCCTTGGGAGCAGGATGGAGCCATCTATCCGTCTGCCGCGTGCGTGATGAGCGGCAATCAGGGCAAAAGCTGCGTTTCGTTGCCTCGTCGCGCGGGAGATGGGTCGATCCCTGGACAAAAGCCCGCTCAGAGGGCCTTGGGA
>JAKSJT010000283.1 GCA_024402125.1 Bacteroidales bacterium | reverse complement strand
GGAAAGTCTGTATAGGTGGGTTGCGGGATACCATACGCAGGTCACCTATATTTCTACTAAGCCGTCGAGTTCCTAAGTCGTTCCCTTTCCTTGAAGTAAACCAGTTCCCATTCCTCGGAGATATCCTTCCAGTATGGCTTCCCCTGAGCCGTTTCAGCCCAGCAGAACGCTCTGTTAAGGAAATATTCATCTCCTACCATAATATCCCATATATCCCGGCAAAACTGCGTGCAGTGGTTATACCTGTAGAAGTTCTCCAGGAACATGATCTCACACCCTCTCGAACGAAGGGAATCTTACAAAAATATCGTATAAGGTCATGTCAAAATGAATTACACCCGTAGCCAATTCCAGGCTACGGGTGCAAAGGTAAAATAGGGGATTGACACGTTTTGTCAGTCCGACTTTTATTTCACAAGGAGGTCAATATTTTTCTGATAGTCTTTGACATAGTCAACAAGAAGGGGAGTGTCGATGATCTTCACGTCACTTGCAAGGCCGATGACGAATCTGCCGACTCCTGCCATACTTGTGACCATGGTATCAAGAATGAACTTGCCATCTACTTCCTTGAGATCATTCTTAGCAGCAGGGAACTCCTCCAGAAGAAGGCTCTTTGCCCTAAGCCCAAGTTCAAGCTTGACAGGGTACTGTTCAGAACCTACCATGCGGAACACATCCACATACTTAATCTCATGCTCATCTTCATGCTCCCAATCTCCAAGTGGTTCTACGAGACCACCGATACGTGCGATCTTGAAGATCTTGTTCTTACCATCCTCGACATCGTAGGCGCACACATCGATATGGTCCTTGGTAAACGCGTATGGCTCAACGATACGATCTCTGATATTGTTAGAGTTTGCGGAGCTGTAAGCAACAAGCTTTACCTGGACATGATTTTCGATTGCATCGGAGAGGGTCTCAATGTTTGTTACAATTGACTTCCTATCCGTATAGTCATCAATCTTAGTCATGTCGTAGATGATGGCCATCTTCTCATACAGGTTTGCCTTGAATGCGTTGTTTGCATCCAATCCCTCAATGAGTCCAGCAACGATTTTTGCCTCTTCTTCTGAGAAGTACACAAGCTTCTTCAGATCTGCATGGCCGACAGGCATCCTGAGCAGTCGGTATGTATTGTTGTACCGACGCTCCACGACAAAGCCAGCTTCCTTAAAGGTATCGATGTAGCGGTAGATGGTCCTATACGTAGTCCCGACCTTGTTCGCAAGCTCTTCTACTGTGTAGTTGGCTGCTCCAGACATGAGTTTCATCACTCTGAGCAGACGCTCAACTTTCGGTTGTTCTGCCATAGCCTACCTTGGATTTGGATTATCTAAAACATAGTCGTAGAAGTTGTCCATCATGGTCGAGAAGATATTCTCATCGACATCCTCGTATCCACGATATCTTTCTTCACCGAGCATTTCCTCATTATATTTGAGCATGATATACTTCTCAGCGTCAGACAACATCTTCCACTGGTCAAGTATCATCTCGTGCAATGCCTTTGACTTTGGATTGGAAGCGTCATCTCTGACACCCTTATCCTCAAAGGCACGAGCGACAGCGTCATAAGTTCCAGCAGACTGGTACTTACCGCTGATATTGCGTATCATCCTCATTCCAATCTCTCCGTAGAGATTTTCCAGAGCTAAATCGAGATCGTCGAAATTCATTTGTCTACTCATTTATGATGTCAAGTATGTTTCTTATCAATGTCTGTTCTGAGACCTTAATCTCACCACAGAACGTCTTATAGTCTGCGCATTTCTGAGGGATCACTAAACATAGAGGATATACTTTTCCGCCTGCTCCTTTCAAAGACCCTTCATTTTTTGTCGGTACTTTCATCACGCCCGGAAATATGAATCCTCCTTTTTTCAAAGAAAGTACATGCATATATGTTACAATCTGGTTCAGATCATCGCGGCCGAATGAACTAATCTCCTTTTCCTGCAATGTCTTATATTTGGCGTCAAGGACTATTTTCCCTGGGAGATAATAGTCAGGATATCTAACCGCGCCTCGACTATGCTCAAACATTGAAAATCCACCTCGTCTTTGTTTGTTCTGAGGATGCTTAAAATGAAGAGGGGATAACAGGGTGCTCACATACTCTTCCCACAGCCATGCACCGTCAAACAACATCCCATACACTTCATCTGTACTTTGTCCGTACCTTATCTCCTCATGAAGGAGAATCTGAATACATAATCTCTGGAGCGGAATATACTCTGAATAGTAAGGGTGGATAGGGAATCTAAGGTTCTTGGCAATGATTCTGCTCCTGTCAGCCTTTGCATATGACGGAGTTGCCATCCTTATTTGAGAAACATTTTCCTTATCCTGTTCTGTTCTTCCAAGAATATTGTCTAAAGTATCTTTAGATGCAATATATTCAACTGTATGGCGTATCAGCTCTGTTAGATTGTTATCGACAGAGTATTCTCTGGATCGGTACGCAATATTACCAGTGAAAGGAATGTTTTTTCTAATATGACGAGCGATATCAACTGGGCCTGTTAGTCTAGAATCATTATGCTCGTATGACCTATACTGATGATAAAGTCCCTGGGACATTGCTCTATCAAGATAGTATGGGAAGAGGTATAGAAGGATATCGAAAATGTTGTGGCTGTCAAAGGTGAACTGAAAATCCAGCAGATTAAGATGGTAGACCTTCTCAAGCATATAGTGCAGGAAATGGTCTTCAGTTGTGTCCCGGTCAAATCGAGACCCAATCTTCATTCTGGTCTGGCCGACTCCAACAAAACCCATGACATTACCAGTCGACAGGAGATCCTTCCTGTCGAGAGAACATATTGTACTATCCGCTATATCGTCCTCACAGTCGTCAAGATCCCTAGGAATAATCAACAGGTTCTCTGAACGAGATGCCTGCAAATCCCTAAGAGTGACATCCGCAATCTTTGCAATATCGGATATCTCTCTTCCATCTGTCAACTGCTTGAAAGAGTTATCAGAAATCGATATGACCCTGTTCTGGTTCATCAATCAGTTCGTATGCTTTCTTTATTATCTCAAGATTTTCTGTAAGATTCCTACTTCCGCGTAGATATTCCTTCACAAGTGGTTCAAGATGAAGTGTCCATAATTTCGAGAAGTCACCATTGTAATTATCAAGCGCTCTGAAATAAGCTGGACCTATGCAGTATTCACGGGTCAATCCAACAGTACCATTGCTGATTACAGCATTGACCTTCTCCATCCTTTGCTGTGCTTCATCTTTCCATGTACCAACGCAGTCTTCCCACATGTCGAGCCTGTCTTTCGGCTGTACTTCTTTCCATGTGAAACGACGCCTAACAGCAAAGTCCATACTCTCCACACTACGATCAATATCGTTCATGGTTCCGATGATATAGACGTTTTCAGGAATAAAGAATCCTTTTGAGAAAACATCAGCCTCTTCAATGAGATTCTGGTATTGTGTCTTGACGCGGCCCTTTTCTCCACGATATCCCGGATCAATAGAGAAGAAGAGCTCACCAAGAATCTTAGACATTTCTCCACGGTTTATCTCATCAATGATAAACACATAGTCTTTTCTGTTCACCTTGCTTACTGAAGATGAAGCTGTTGACTTCATAGCGCGAATTGCAGAGGCAATAACGAAAGTATATGAATCCTGCTGAGTTCCAAACTTCCTTCCAAAATAATCTCTTATATCATGGACATTATTAAGAACGACACCCTTATCCAGGAGTTCGTAGACTTCGGATATTTTTATGTCAATCCTTGGCGTTTTCTCATTATCCTTGGATTCAACTCGTATTACCTTGTCATTGTACTCGTAAACAGTGAAACGATTACCAGATATAAGCGTGAACTCTTTGATGTTTTCTACAGCATCCGTCAAGAACGTGTCAATCTTCTCATCAAGGTTCTTCTCTTTCTCCAGAACTTCCTGAGTCTTCGCTGAGTCGATAAGGTTTTTAAATGCTCTCTTACAAAACTCTTTGAAGATACCATCTCTCCTCTCAAAAGAACTACTGTCGGTAGGACGGAGACCTTCCACAAAATCAGTATAGTCATATGAAGGATGGAACTGTACAAATTCAGTTTCTGCTTCCATCTCTTCTGCGATCATCTTTGCAAGATATGTCTTTCCTGTGCCAGGGGCGCCTGTCAGTATAAGATTCCTACATGCATGAAGCAGATCTATATATTCTTTATGTTTTACAACTTTCATCTTTCTTTGAATTGTGTCCTTGCCATTAATCCTTTCGTTTGCCCAGTCTATTGTCGATTCGTCATTTTACCCTTTAACTTCGCCCGATGGTCTACAAATACTAGAATTTCTGCCACTTCCTCGTAAAGCTCAGGTGGAATATACGCACCAGGATCGAGCTTGGGAAGTGTATTTGCAAGCTTTGAGTCCTC
>JAKSJT010000282.1 GCA_024402125.1 Bacteroidales bacterium | reverse complement strand
TCACCCTTGGTACGTCAAGCAATACAATAACCGTTGGTTCTTGTTTGCATACGATGACCATCGCTACTTCATCAGCAACTTTGCTCTTGATCGCATTCAAGACCTTGAAGTTGTTACAGATGTTCCTTTCTACCCTAACAAGGATGTAGATTTCGAACATTATTTTGATGATGTTATTGGCGTTACAATACCAAATATGGATGTCGAAAAGATTAAGATTGTATTGCAGTTCTCCAAGAACCAGTTCCCTTATATCGCATCCAAACCTCTGCATCATTCTCAGCAGATTATAGATGCAGAAAACGGAACCCTCTCTATCGAGGTACGTCCTAATTATGAACTAAATCAGTTGATCTTAGGCTTCGGGTCTGCCGTAGAAGTACTCGAACCAGAGTCCTATAGACAAGAAATTATAGAAAATATCTGCAAAAATCTGCAAAAATATAATGTTGTGCAGATAGACCGCACAGGTGATAATTAACTTTGCACCAGAATTAAATTATGAACAAGAATAATAGTCCATATTCAGCTGCAATTACAGGATGCTCTTTTCTCTACTACGAGTTTCAGCGCATCTTGCCACTTTTGATGGCTGAGGATTCAGATAAGAAACTGTCTGATGAGATTGAGAACAATGAAATCCTTCAGATTAACTCCAGAAAAGCTCGTCGCACCTTTGTTCTGGAGTTCAAGCGTCGTTATGCCTCTGTTCCTGCTCATTTCTGGGAATCTTGGAAAAACATGAGCGAGACAGGTCAACGCACAGGTTTGTTCTACGCCATTATGAAGACATATAAGTTGGTCTTTGATTTTCATTTCAATGTAGCAATGAAAAAGTGGAATGCCATTGACCATGAGCTTACAAAGTCTGACATAATGATGGAATTTAATGAGATTGCAGCTCATGATGAATTTGTTGATAGTTGGTCAGACAATACAAAGGGTAGATGTGCAGGTGCTTATCTAACAATTTTGCGACAGGCAGGTTTGTTAGAAGAAAAGACAAACCAACTCCAGCAAGTAAAGCTTGATGCAGAAGAGTTCGCTTATTATATCCGTACTGGAGAAGAGTGGTTCCTTGAAGCGTGCCTACTCTACCCTTACGAAGTTAATGACATAAAATCTCAGTTATCATGAAATCGATGACAATACCAGAGTTGTATGAATATCTCCGTTCCGAGACATTCATGAAAGAGGATGGCAATATCTTCTACAACTACTACATATATCAGTACCCTGCCAACAAGGAGTACGAAATGCGTAGCCAGATTCAGGAGTTCAAGGAGAAGCTGGAACGTCCTACTACATTCGTGGATGCTCTCGTCATTGACCTCTTCAAGGTATTCTGTGACTATCTGTCTAATGAGAAGTTTGGTGACACCTCACTACTTGATGACACTTTCGAGGGTGACAAGACACATCCTGACATGGTAACAACAGAGTTGACAGCTGAAGCTAACTCTGATAACTTCATCAGCTATGTTCGTGACATCATCAACGAACATATCAACTCAAATAATGGTTACAAGCACCCATACGTGTTCGTTCATGGCATTGGCAAGATGTTCCCTTATCTTCGTACAAATGTCTTCTTGACAAAATACGAGAAGTACAATGATACATCCAAGTATAAGATCATCCTCTTCTACCCTGGACATCAAGAAGGAAATTCATTCAGTCTCTTTGATACACTCGAAGATTCACATACTTACAGAGCAACATTATTAGTAAACAAATAAAATCCAGCATATTATGAAATTCCAGGAATTGTACGAGAAAGGACTTGACCGTAAAGTCAATCCTGCAGTGTCTGCTTCCGACCTTACAGACGAAACTGTACTTACTGAAATCGTGGAGTATGTCTTCACGGAGGAGATTATCATCAATTTGTATAACATCCTTACTAACATCAAGCTCAATCAAGGTAGCCATGTTGGTATTTGGATCAATGGTTACTACGGTTCAGGTAAGTCCCACTTCCTGAAGTATGCAAGCTACTGTCTCTCTCAGAACAAGGAGCGTTGCGATATGGCATTCATCCGTCTTATCGAAGCAACAGAGGACATCATGATGCATACTAATGGCATGTCTAAGCTCGAACAGGAAGGTGTATCTGTATCTGACTTGAAGGCTTTACAGAAATGGTATGTCTCACAGGCAGAGGTTGAGATGGTAATGTTCAACATCGGTGACGTTCATGATGTCAATGCTGATCAGAAGACAGCCTTTACTACAATTTTCTGGAATCAGTTCAATGCTCAGCGTGGTTACAACTCATTCAATTTGCCTCTTGCTCAATACCTCGAAAAGGCACTTGATGACAATGGCAAATTCCAAGAGTTCAAGGATTATGTAAAGAACAAAGGCTATGATTGGGAGCGCAACATCTCTCGTTTTGCAGCCGGTCGTCTTGACCTTGCCCTTCAGATGGCAAAGGAGGTTGACCCAGACCTTTCGATTGATGTTATACGCAACAACATCTTAAATAATACGCTGAATGTTTCTGTTGAGTCTTTCGCAGCAGAAATGAAGGAATACATCGATAACAAGCAGAATCGCAACTTCCGTATTCTGTTCTTCGTCGATGAGGTTAGCCAGTTCATTGGTGCTCACCGTGACCTTATCCTTCAGCTTCAGTCGCTCGTTAAGCGTCTTGATGAAGTTTGTGAGTCACGTTGTTGGATAGCATGTACAGCACAGCAGACACTCGAAGAGGTTGTTACCAATGTTGGTGGTAACGCTACAAATCCAGAGGATGAGGTCGGAAAGATCCTTGGACGTTTCGAGGTGCGTGCTTCACTCCAGGGTACATCACCAGAATACATCACCCAGAAGCGTATTCTTGACAAGAAGGGCGATGTAGAGATTATGCTTGGTCAGATGTTTGAGAAAGATAAGGCAAAGCTGGATGCCCAGTTCGTTCTCCCAAGCACATACAAGGCATATACAAGCAAGGAGGACTTTGCTGCCTGCTATCCTTTCGTACCTTATCAGTTCCAACTTATCATGAAGGTGCTGGATTCCTTCGTGAACATGAACTTTGTGGATAAGCAGGTTAAGGGTAACGAGCGTTCTCTTATCAATATCACCTTCTCTATAGCTAAGGAAACTGCCAACATGGAGGTTGGTGAGTTCATTTCATTTGATAAGTTCTTCGGTGCTATGTTCCAGGGCTCAATGCAGCACCTCGGACAGCGTGCTCTCTCTAATGCACGTCAGGCACTTGACCTTATTTCTGACCCAGAGAAGCAGGAGTTCTATCGTCGTGTCGTTTATGTACTCTTCATGGTATGTAACCTCTCTGATGTTGATAAGCAGTCATTCTCTGCAACCATCGACAACATTGTCACTCTTTTGATGACTAAGGTTGATGCAAGTAAGGCTGCCATCAAGCAGGATGTAAGCACAGTTCTGGCATTCCTCATTGATAAAGCTGTTATCCGCAAGGTTAAGACAGATAACGGTAGCGAGATTTATGAGTTCTACACAGAGGAAGAGTCAAAGGTGGCTCAGCTTATCAGCAATCAGCAGGTTGACAGCAATACCTATAGCGATGAGTTGAAGTCAATCTTCTTCAATCACTTTGGCAACCCAAGTAACAAAGAGAACTTTGCTACTCGTTCTTTCAATGTAGGCATCAATATCGATGGTCGTAACTACCTCAGCAACAACGCTGACATCAATGTTGACTTTGTAACTACGGCAAGCACAGACTCTGTTGACCAGTTCGCTTTCAGCACAGCCAACTCACCACAGGGTACACACCTCATATTCTTCCTTTACCCTCTTATTAAGGATAATCAGGAACTTCGAGCCAACTTCCTCTACTATTGCCGTGTTCAGCGTTTCGCTCAGGAGCCAGCTATCAGCGAGGAACGTCAGCGTACAGAGCGTTTGTTCCAGGAACGTGCAAAAGATCTCTATGATAAGGAAATCAAGCCACAGTTCCAGCACATTCTTGATACATGTCCTATAATCTCTTGCGGAAGCGTACTCTCTGCTTCAGAGGCAGGTTCTGCAAAGAAAGCAGAGCGTTACAAGGCTCTCCTTGCTCGTCACATGGAGTCATTGTACTCATTTGCACAGCTTGCTAATAACAGCGAGGTTCCAAAGAATGGTACCGACCTGTCAGCAAAGATTCTTCGTCCTATCGAAGAAACTACAGTACAGATGCCAATGAGTACACCAGAGAAGAAGATTAAGGACTATCTTGACCGTTCTCCACATGATGTTACCGTATATGACGTAATCCGACAGTTCACAAAGGTTCCATACGGATGGTCAGATTATGCTACCATCTATTTCCTCAATGAACTTGTACGCCGTCACCTCTATGCCTTCAATTATAACAACAATCCTAACGTCAGCCGTGAGGAAACTGCTCGCAACATCGTACGTGATGCCAGCAAGTTTACCGTTGAGAAGGCAAAGGCTATCTCACAGGACGTACT
>JAKSJT010000281.1 GCA_024402125.1 Bacteroidales bacterium | reverse complement strand
CGCAGCTTCAATACCCTCGTGGGCTTCATCAACCATTACGAAGTCCCAATCATACTCCATAATGGCTTTCTTGAGAGGATCAAAGTTTCGTTCCTTGCCACCTACGAACTTGGAGAGACGCAGGTACTGCATTGACACGAAGAATACAAGACGTTTTCTGCCGTTGTCAACGTCTTTTGTGAGTTGATAGAAATCACCTCCTGTTGCGTCGTCATCGCTCATTCGTGTCGCATACACAGGAGTAAGATTTGATGCGGCAAGAGCCTCTTTCGTCTCAAAAATCTTCTTGAAATCGTCATGCCATCCCTTATCTACAACAGGGCGGTGGGTGATAATAAGAGTGGATTTATAATCCATCTGCTTGGCAACCTCCAGTCCAGAAAGAGTCTTTCCAAAACGCATTTTTGCGTTCCATAGAAATGCTTTTCCTTTAGGTTTCTTGAAATGCTTTACGGTTTCAGATATCGCCTGCTCCTGCTCAGGGCGGAACTTGATTGCGCCATATCCGGCACCATGCCCAGACTTGATCTTACGAATCGCTTCTTTAACAGAGGCCAGCTGATCAAAAGGCTCAGCATAGAACCATATATCTGCGTCTTCATTGCCAATTCTATTAAGTGCTTTTGACGAAACACCCATCGCGGTGAGCGTTCTATATACATCATCCGCCTTATAAGATTTAGTAGACTGCTCATAAGTTGTACATTCAACATGGTCAATATTATAATTGACCCCACTCATATACGAGCGCTTGTCAAGCTCTTGGCGAACTGCTTTTTCTAATGATTGGACATTAGGATTATCGGCAACATCATTGTCGACAAAAACTTCTCCAATCTTGAGGAGTCCTTCGTGCTTCCTATCATCAATAGTCATGACATACAGAAGCCTTGATTGGGTAATTCTATACTCCATTATATCGTGTTTTTATGCATTACGTAATTTACAAACGGTTGATCGCTGCGTTCACAACCTTTCCTCCCGAACTTACCTGTGTGATAATCCTCATATACAGTCCAGTCACGAATTACAGAATAGATACCGTTATGTCTGGTATGGTCATCACAGGCGCATCCCGGACATGGCCTCCGTTCTTCTGTAGGGTCATCGAATAGACTAGTAATTTCCTCCACCTCGTCATGACAAGAATCCGGCACAACGAACTTAATACCGTCCATCTGCCATATGTTCAATGATATGATATCAGCGATTTTCTTCAGCGAAAGAGTATTTGGCTTTGAATCCACACCAAAATAGAACTGATAGTATTCGATGTACGTAAGAAACAAAGCCTCGCGGGCAAGGATCAGATTGTCTCCCTGCCACTCATAGCCATAAATGTTTTGGTATGCTTTCTTCGCGTAGTCAAGCCACTCGTCACGGTCTTTAGCATTCTCACATATAACCCTTAGCTTGCGGTCAAGGAGTCCAATACGGTTCTTAACAGGAATGAATTCACCAGTGGTGGTGTCATATCGACTTACAAGATATGGTGCCTCTCCACAGGTAATCTCCATTCTGGTATCGGTAACATATTCCTTCCAGCTTTTACCAGCACGCTCAAAATCCACTTTCTCCGTGACTAACCAACCATGTTTGCCATTCTCGTCAATGGTTTCCTTATTGAATGCTCCCTCATATCCAAACCACTGATTATCCACCAGGTTATTCTGAGCATTGCAGATCCACGAAGGAGTGAAAACCTCCGCTTTGTCTTTAGATCTGGCAACCTGCTCTTCGGAAGATTTCAGGGCCCTTGGCCTAATGACCATACCGTTCTCGCCGGTAATCTTTTCTACAGTAATAAGGTCATGGTTAAGGAATCCATCCCCGTGTTCCGAATATGAGTCAGTAGCCCAAAAAATATTCTTCTTCGTTGTTCTATCCAGTAACAACGTATCAAGAATACCTGGGTACTTCTCGGCTATATAGTTCTCTTGAATGTCAATATCCATTCTGTATGTATTCTGAAATAATTCTACGTCCAACTTGCTTGCAATCCCAAATATATAAAATATCCTTGAGTTATCAGTGAATTTGCGTCAAAAACTGTCAAGAAAATATTGAAAATTAACTAATGAATACAATACTACCATTATTTCATCAACATCTCCTTAGTCAGCAACTTATGAAAGGTTATTTGATGCTATATTTCTGAGTTTCAGCAAGCCTTGCAGAAAATATCATTGTGCCAGTCTCTTTTCTACCTTTGCAGAAAACCACAACACGAATACTATGTGTCCTCCCCCATGCCGGCCAAGAAGATCGCCCAGAAGATCTCGCGTTTCAGAACCAGCGAACAAATATGCAGCTAAGTTTAAGGTTGGTTATCTCGAGATAACCGTCGCAGCAAAGACTCTCTCAGGTCTTATCGATCAGCTTTGGCAGAGTCAGGACCTCTCGTGCCTTAGCCGTCAGGCTGGATATATGGGGGATGACAATGACGCTAAACTCGTGGAAAAACTTGACCGGTTTCTTGAGAAGTACTATTCCGGCTCTCTGAAAAGCCGAGACATAAAGAATTTCCACTATGACTTTTCCATTGGCTCACTCGACTGCCTTGAATTTGCATATGGCAAAGATGAAGTCGAGGCGCTGATGGCAAAGAAATAATCATAAATGTCAGATATCGCTAAAGCGGCTTTCCCGACTGGGTTAGTCGCTTTTATCATGATTGGATATCTTTACCAGACATCAATACATATCCATCATGAAAAGCAACAAAAGACTGCAGGACAAATTAGCGGCCTGCAAAACAGAATCATCTCAGGAAGAGAAGTATCAACTAATGGCATCCTTGATGCCGAACATCAAGCATCTAGACACGATTAAGGCCTATCTGCATGTATTGGGAATCAAGCCAGATTCCAAGATAATCAACGAACTGATTTCTACAGGGGCGGCATATTACCATGGGGTTTTGCAGAGTCCTTATTCGAAGGCACAGATTGACGCGGTCATGACAAGAATCAGTTTAAAAGAAAGGTCTAATGGTGATGCGGAGTTGGAATTGGAAGGGAAGTCTATTGCTCAGTTTTTTTCAGATCATGATATAGTTGAAAAAGAGGTAAAGAGCGATCCACAAGTCCTTTCTAAGGAATACAAGAAGTTGAAGAATCAACTCCGAGAAAGTACTGATAAGGTATCAATGCTTGAAGATCTTCTACAAGTTAAAGATGATTTGATCAGGTCATTGCAGTACCATATAAGGCTTCTTGAAGAAGAAAGCCTCCCATCCCTGGGAGGCGTAAGCAAGCATTAGAAAGCTTAAAGGTGATGGGCCTCTGATGGACCCAAGCCGAATCCTATAAGCCAGATTGAAGTGTAACCTGGTCAGTGAGTATCTCTACTGACTGGGCCAGTACTTCGTATGACGTGCGTTCCGATCCATCGGTGCCTGTGTAGCGCTGAGCGCGAAGGCGTCCTACGATGTGGACAGGCATGCCCTTTTCAAGGGTGCTGAGGTCCGGGAACTTAGGTGACTGGAAGGCTGAGACATTGTGCCAGGTGGTCTCGATGACCGCTTCACCTGAGGCTGTCTTGTATACGTAGTTTGTGGCTACTGAGAAGCGAGCGACCTTGGTGGCAGATACTTCTGTTACACGTGCGCTTCCGATGATTCCGATGAGTTCGATTCTGTTGAGCTGTTCCATAATGAGTGGATGTTTAAGGGTTGATGAAAAATTTATGATGCCGCAATAGCGCCCGGCGGCAGCCGCGTCAAGGGTCGGAGAGTAAATACTAGCCGCAGGTCTGGAGATTTTCACTCTGACAGAGCCTGCCCTTGAAACGACTGGTAAAGCCGGGAAATACCTTTGCATCGATAAATGTCCATCAACCGTCATCCACACATGGATCAGCGAGACACGAACTTATCCTTATCGATGGCTAGAGCTATTACAAAAGCTTCAGGAATGACATCAAGGGCTGCATACGCAGTAAGACCAGTAGCTATGACATTGTCCAGTATCAGCGGTCTGAGGCCATCCGGAATGTCTGCCTTGAGTCTGAATCCAAGTTCCTCAGCAGTCAGAATCTGACCATGCTTCTTTGCAACGTAGACGCTATGCCTGCTGTTGCCCTGGAACGCGTCAAGGAACGGAACTCCAGTCATACGTGAAATACACTCAGCCAGTGAAATCATGTCTGTAGCATATCCAAGGTGAGACGGCATAGGAACCAGGATTGAGTCCTCAGGGAATGCCAATTCAGAGGATATAATGCTTGCTGCTTCCTGGATGGCGAGGCTGTCTCCGGATTTGAGCCTGTGGCAGAGCTCTCTGAAGTCCGAATAGCTACCGACAGAATAAAGCCCCGGACCGTTGCCGATCCGGAGCAATGACGATTGACAGAAATGAAGTTTATGCATTGTTGAAAGCATATAGTTGATAACGGCAGAAGCCGCTTTGCTGATAGATTCCCAGAGGTCTAGCTATACCGTGTCTCTCGAGCCACTTGCCTATGCCAGGGAGGTTGTTCGTGTCTACGA
>JAKSJT010000280.1 GCA_024402125.1 Bacteroidales bacterium | reverse complement strand
GGAAGGACGGACTTTCTCTTGCTATTAAGATCTACGGAATCATTCCTGATGAGGTCAAGGATTATGTGAAGGGACTGATAAGACTTCCTGAATTTGACTTCAGCAATATAAGTCTGCCTGAGTATAAGCTTGATGTGGACAGCAAGTTCCTTGCTGTTACCATCTATGAGCTTAAACCAACTGGAACCAAGTCTCTTAAGGCAAAGATAGATGGAACTGTATCAATCCAGCTCCTTGCCTTTGTTGGAGACAAGACATATGATGACCAGAAAGATGAGGATGGAGAACCACTAGTTAAGTCAGGTCTTTACATCCTTCCATATATAAAGGGATCGCTTCAGTCGGAGTTCAATATTGGAGAAAGCCACAAGCTTTCACTTAACGCATCAGCATCCCTTAATGATGGTTATGAGAAACCTGCCAAAAAGGATGCGAAGGAGGAGAAGGCTGCAAAGGAAGCTGAGGAGGCTATCCAGAAGGGTAAGATCGGATTCTTCATCACAACAAAGGACGGATGGGCATTCGATGCGGAGCCTCTTGCTGACACTTCAGCGATCAAGGCTTATCTTGAACTTCTATTCTCAAGAGGTCAGATCGGCAAGAAGTTAGAACATCTTGTTATCTACTCATTTGATGTTCTGAGCATCACAGCTGAAGACTATCCTCAGAAGGGATGGGTAGGCTATAGCGATGGTTTCGATGCGGGTTACAAGGGTGAGATACAGAACCTTGATTTCACACTGTCTCTTAAGAAGGTCAATTCATTCTTCGATACAATTCTAAGCGATGACATCAAGTTCAAGCTTGATAAGCTGTCTCTAGGATACAGCTACAAGAAGGGCTTTGAGATAGAGGGAGAGGCGAGTGTAAGAATACCTATCAATACTAAGATTGACCTTAAGGCAGCTAGACTCAGCAACCTTGCAATTGAGCTTGCATTCCCTGATTTCAGAGGTGTTGAATTCGGTATTTCAACAAACCTGTCAGCTGACCTTAACTGTGTGAAGTTCACTTTAGGTGATGTGGGATTTGGTCTTAAGACTGAGATATTTGACGAAAACTACAAGCTTAAGGGCTTCAACCTGTCACCAAGTTTCCTTCTTCCTGACGGAATCGGTATCTCAGTTGATATCGAAAAGACGATTAAGGGTACAGGTGCCCTTAAGTGGAACAAGGATACAGGAGAGATCGTTGGTGCTGCAGAGCTTATCATCCTTGAGATGTGCGGAGCTAGTGCAATGTTCATCCTCAACACCAAGCCTGTCGACGGAGCCAAGTTCTCATTCATGGGAGCTCTCTGTGTCTATTTCACACCATCTAGCCAGATTGGTATGGGATTCTCAATTGCAGCGATCGGAGGATCTCTCGGTCTCAATAGAAGAATTGATACTGACAAGATGATAGAGGCCGTACGCAACGGATCTCTTTCAACTATATTGTTTGTAAAGGACCTTGACAAGAATCTTGACACAGTCCTCGGAAACATGTCTTCATATTATCCTGTCGCTAAGAATACGTTCTTCTTCGGGGCTCTTGCCCAGATTTCATGGGCTGAGAAGTTCAAGATTGAGTTCGGACTCTTTATCCAGGCTCCGGATCCAGTGCTGATCATCATTGCCGGAGGACTTCATTTCAGTGTTGCAGAGCAGGCTGACAAGCTTCTCTCGATCAATGCAAACTTCCTCGGAATCATTGATTTCTCTAAGGGAATTTCATTTGATGCAGATCTTGTTGATTCACATATTGTCGGTATTGAACTTCATGGTAGCCTCGCTCTACGTATCTACTGGGCGGGTGACACCAAGGGATTCATCCTCTCGGCAGGTGGATTCCACCCTCAGTACACTCCTGAGGCTGGATTCAATGTCGGTGGCATGAAGAGACTCGGCATGAAACTCGACTACAGCATCCTTAAGATTTCAATGGACTCTTATTTTGCTGTAACATCGAATACTGTTCAGTTCGGTTCCGACTCCCGTCTCCAGGTAGGTTGGGATAAGTTCGGTCTTCTGGGTTACATGTACTATAATGCACTGTTCCAGTTCAAGCCGTTCGCATTCATGTTTGATGCAGGTATAGGAGTCTCTGTCAAGTGCGGCAGCTGGACACTTATGTCACTGTCTCTTGACCTGGATGTCAGCGGACCTGCTCCATGGAGAGTCAAGGGTAATGCTTCATTCTGGTTCATTCTTGTCAAGATCAAGGTATCCTTCGACAAGTCATGGGGTAAGAAGCAGAAGATTGGCGAGAAGGGTACAACAGGTGTATTTGCCCTCTATAGCAATAACTTCGAGGATTCTAGAAACTGGACAGTTATCTCAACGGATATGTCTGAAGGTCTTGTAGTTCTTGCTGAATATACTGGTACTGAACTTATGATGAGTCCATCTGATACTCTTATGTTCAACCAGACAGAAGTTCCTCTTGACCAGAAGATGGAGAAGTTTGGTGAGACTGTTCCTGACTGTCAGTCAATCAACCTTAAGTCTATCGAAGTCGCTATGGGTCAGACAACAACTGAGATTAAGAATGTCCAGACTATTAAAGACTCATTTGCTCCTTCAGTTTTCAAGAACATGAAGGAAGACGAGAAGCTTTCTTCTCCTTCTTATGTGAAGATGAATTCCGGATTCAAGCTAAAGGAAGGTGGTGAATCCAGAACTGGAAACTTCAAGAAGGTTGATAGTCCAGCTGATAAGACTATCGAATCTCTTGATATTGCAACGTGGAGAGAGGCTATTGCTTACGCCTCAAAGACATCCGTCGGAACAGACAAGAAGTCAGAACCAGTTTTGCCAAAAGAACTTGCTTTGAGTCATTATTCTTCATTTAAGTCTAAGCCAGGCAAGGTAGCTAAGGAGGTCCAGTCAGTTAAGGGTAGGACATTTAAGGCTTCGTCTAGAAGAACAAATGACGGATTCCGCAGATACATCGCAGCAATGGACGGATCAATCTGTCAGGATATGTCAGAGCTTAAAGCTAAATTAAATGAAACATCAGAGGCCTAAGGGTTCGATTAAATAATAGGAATATGAGTAACTCAGATAATGTATATTATTTTCCGTGGGTAAGAAAAGGCCTCGGAGGCTATATAAATGAAAAGGAATCTTTAGGTGACAGCTCTAAAGAGAATACTTTATGCCGTGCTGAAATCACCATTAAGTCCAATTATGAGACTGAAAGAGAGAAATCAGGAGGTGAAGTATCAACTTCAGAGCAGTTCCTTGAGAAAGTTGTTAAATTCTCAGGTCCTGGAGATATCTTAAAGGTTAGTCCTGCCGCCATCATGAAGGTTCATCCTTCTGATGGAGAAGAGGGATTCCCAATACAGAATATACCATATATTGAATTCTGGGAGCCGGATTTCCCTTGGAGATTTACACCTGCTTCAGACTTGGATGACAAGCTTCGTCCATGGCTGAGCCTTGTAGTAGTGAAATCAAGCGAAGTAAAGATGTTCAGTCTCGCTGAGGGTCATCATGCATTCAAGTTCATTGGAGACAAGGATTCGTGGCATGATTCTTTCCTCAAGGTATCTGAGCAGTATCACAGTGCTCATGCCCAGGGAGAGAATGAAGACACCGCTGATTTCTCTAGAGTGATGGCTATACGTAATGTTCAGGAACTTCAGCCTGATACAGAATACACCGCACTTCTTATTCCAACTTATGAGACAGGCCGTCTTCGTGGACTGGGATTTGAGGAAGAAGCCCTCAAGGACATTGCTGCTCAGAAGTCTTCATGGGATGATGAGTTCGAGTCTCAGAAGTCAAGACTTCAGGGTTTCGAGTTCCCTGTATATCATCACTGGTCTTTCAAGACAGGAAATGATAACTTTGACACACTAGTGGCAAAGATTGCTCCGGTTAAGGTCAATAAGCCAGGTATTCTTCTTGATGTAACCAACATGGGAGAGGGCTTTGACTATGATACAGTTAAGCATGCATCTTCCAGAAATTCAATTGTGATGCCAGCAGTGACTCTTACTCCTGGCTTTACCCCTGAAGCACCGTTCCCAGCAAAGAAGGGTAGTACTGAGTCTGTTCTATACAATAACCTTGAAGACCTCCTTTCCAAGAATCCGGTATTCCTTGAGAATAAGTCGGATATCGCAGGAGGTGATCAGAGGATTCTAGAAGGTGATGATGATCCGTGGATTGTTCCGCCAGTGTATGGAGCAAGACATGCCATGTCCACTGAACTTCATGACAAGGAGCATCCTTGGATTGATGAGGTGAACATGGATATCCATAACCGTGCGGCAGCAGGTCTTGGAAGACAGGTAGTCCAGACTCATCAGGAGGAGCTTGTAAACCGTGCATGGAAGCAGATTGATGCCGTGCAGGCTCTCAATATGGAACTCTATAAGAGGCTTCTCAGCTACAATACCAACAAGGCGTTGAAAAGAAAGACAGTTGATAAGTTTGCAGATGAGGACAACGAGCAGTATATAGAGTATCTTATGAGATATCATTCATCAATGAAGAATACAAGTGCAGGTGCTACTTCATTGTC
>JAKSJT010000028.1 GCA_024402125.1 Bacteroidales bacterium | reverse complement strand
TATGCCTTCTACAATCGATGCAACAGGTGTAAGCTTCACAGCTCCTGCTGGAACAGCTGACGAAATGGCTGCTCTCCAGGCTTCTTACGAGCACCTCTGCAAGATGCGTGACGAGATCATTTCTCTCGGTATCATCCCTGCAGTTGAGGATTGGAAGAGTGAGAACCCTAACCTTTAATCGCTAATATTCGAGTAGGTTATTCGACAGATGGGTTGGCCTTTTGGTCAACCCTTTTTGTTTCTATGGTTTTTGGTCTTATATTTGAGAGTAATATAAGAGCATGACGGACGAAGAGATAATCTCCCTCTATAAGACTGGAAAACTGGAACAGGCCTTTAACTCTATAGTCAAAAGCTATAGCGAGAGACTCTATTGGCATGTTCGACGCTTCCTGTGCTCTCATGAGGATACTGATGATCTCCTTCAGGAAATCTTTATAAAGATATGGTCATCTCTCCATACTTTTAGAGGAGATGCTCAGCTATATACCTGGCTTTATCGAATAGCCACCAACGAGTCCTTGAATTTCCTGCATAAGAAAAAGATCAGGGCAGCACTGATGTTCCAGAGCCTGACTTCAGAGCTGGAAAAGACGATTGACGATGATCCATATTTTAATGGAAATGAAGCTCAGAGGACTTTAAGCAAGGCTCTTGCAAAACTCCCGGACAAGCAGAAATCTGTTTTCATACTTAGATATTACAACGATATGAAGTACGAAGATATATCCGAACTGATGGATACTTCGGTTGGTGCATTGAAGGCATCGTACCATATCGCTTGTGAAAAAATCAAGGAAGAATTAAAAAATTTCAATATCGAGATTTAACCTTTTATCGTTTTATTTGTCTAAAGTACTGAGAATATGATTACAAGAGAAGAAAATAGAAATTGTTATTCAGTACCGGAAGGGTATTTTGAGGATCTCCAGAAGAGACTCTCTGCAATTGCTACTCCTGAAATTGATGAGATAGAGGCCGTTGCAGAAGAGATTCCGGTGTCTTCATGGGGAAAGCTCAAGCCATACTTTGCCCTTGCTGCAATTTTTGTTTTCGGTCTTGTTGCTGGAACATTCTTCCTCAATCGTACAGTTGGCATGAATCCTAATGAGGATCTCGTATATGAGCAGTTCTACTGTGCAGACATGCTACCTGTAACATATGATTTATATTCTATCGGAGAACTGATGTCTTATGATGAGCCAGAGTTCCCAACAGATGAGGAGGTTATAGAATTTATGATTGAATCAGGAGCGTCGCTTGAGATGCTAGTAAATTATAACGAGTAGAATCATGAAAAGGTTTATCATTATTATTCTCGCACTTTTGACAGTATCATTTTCCGCATTTGCACAGAGTCAGGATTCAAAGCAGGCTCAGCAGAGCCAGCAGCAGAATCAACACCATGGATATGGTAGAGACTGGCAGCAGAGAATGAAGGCTGAGAAGATCGCTTATCTTACAGCAGCAATGGGCCTCACTCCAGAAGAGGCTCAGAAGTTCTGGCCACTATATAATCAGGCAGAAGCTGAGTCGGGTAGAGCTACAGCAGAGAGCATGGCTGCATATGTCGAACTTACAAAGGCTGTTAAGGAAGGTAAGTCAGGAAAGGATCTTGAAGCTTTGGTTAACAGATACACAAAGGCAGAAGCTGCAACAAGAGCAATAGACCAGAAATATGCTCCTCAGTATATGAAGATCCTCTCTGCAGAGAAGGTTGCTAAGCTTTTTGTCGGCGAAGAAGAGTTCCGTCGCATTCAAATGAGAAAATTCGGAGGGAAGTAATTTCTATCCGAGACTTATATAGAAATCGTTTACAAGGGAAATGTACTCATCAGTATGTTTCCCTTTTTCCATCATAATAAGCGTTTCTTCTATAGGGTCGATTCTTTCAAATGAGAATTCCAGGATGATTCTTTTGAAAGGTTTTCTTTCCGTTGTCCTGATTCGCAGAATCCTTGATGGCAAAAGACCGTAGAACCTTCCATATCTGAGAACTGCCTTTTCCTGGTCTGCTGGAAGAATCATAGCCAACAATCCTTCTTTACATAGATTCTCCTTAGCGAACTCCAACAGGTCTTTCCATCCCAAAGAACTTCCACCTTCAGCACTAACGCTAGCATGTCTTGCGACATTGCGTCTTTCCTCCGGTGCTGTAAGAGAATCATCGAAATACGGAGGGTTGGATACTATCAGGTCAAAAGATTCCTTATTTATATTATAGGTATGGAAATCTTGTAGGGGAGAGTGGACAGCAGCCAGGTGGCTGCTCCAAGGAGATGACTCGAAATTTAGCCTGGCTTCTTCAATAGAAGGGAGGTCAATATCGATTCCTGTGATATTTGGGTTAAGCCCGGCATCGGTGAGTCTTTGTGCCAGCATTAGAGCGATGGTTCCTGTTCCCGTTCCAATATCTAATACGTTGACGGGGGAATCCTTTATTGTGACAGCAGCTCCGAGGAGCACGCCATCAGTGTTCACCTTCATGGATGAACGCTCATTTACTACTTCAAATCTTTTGAACTTGAAAGTGCTCATTCTTCAACAAAGAGACCATCTCTCATGAAAAGGGACCTGTCGCACATAGCGGCAAGATCTGGATCATGAGTCACAATGATGATTGTCTGGCCGTACTTGTCCCTCAATGTGAAAAACAGTTTGTGAAGCTCGGCTTTTGTTACAGAATCGAGATTACCTGAAGGTTCGTCAGCAAACAGAACAGACGGATTATTGATAAGAGCTCTGGCGATGGCAACTCGTTGCTGCTCTCCTCCTGAAAGCTCTGATGGTTTATGGGACATTCTTTCAGAAAGGCCAAGGTCCTTAAGAAGGTTTTCAGCAAGTGGCTTTGCTTCTTTCTCACTCTTTCCTGCGATGAATGCTGGGATCATCACATTCTCAAGAGCTGTGAACTCTGGGAGCAGATGATGGAACTGGAACACAAAACCAATCTTTGTGTTCCTGAAAATAGAGAGTTCCTTACTGCTGAGCTTAAGAACATCTATTCCGTCAATCTTCAAAGAACC
Source organism: Bacteroidales bacterium (assembly GCA_024402125.1). Lineage (GTDB taxonomy): Bacteria > Bacteroidota > Bacteroidia > Bacteroidales > UBA932 > Cryptobacteroides. The sequence goes on along the minus strand of JAKSJT010000028.1, from coordinate 13,272 downwards.
TTCATCTGGTGTAGACAAGGTTCCCAAAATCTGTAGAAGAGTAGATTTTCCTGCACCGGAAGCTCCCATAATTGAGACAACTTCACCCTTCTCTGCCTGAAAATCTATGCCTTTTAGCACTTTTAGTGCCCCAAAAGACTTAATTATGCCATTTCCTTCAATAATCATATCACAAAAATATGATTTTTTTTTGCTATTTCCGAAAACTAGTGTATCTTTGCAATCCCAACGAGAAATCAAGGGAACAAAATTCGGGGTGTGGCGCAGTTGGCTAGCGCATCTGGTTTGGGACCAGAGGGTCCAGTGTTCGAGTCACTGTACCCCGACTTAATAAAGAGCAGTTCAGAAATGAGCTGCTTTTTTTGTTTATAGCATAGCACTAAAAAAGCCAGAATTCATTTCCGAATCCTGGCTTATATAATTTAGCAAATTGCTTATTATGCAAGAAGCTTGTTTACCTGATTGTAAACATTCTCAGCTGTGTATCCGAGTTTCTCATCAAGCACCTTGTAAGGAGCGGAGAATCCGAATGACTCAAGACCCCAGATTGTACCTTCTGCTGCTGGAACAAGTCCAAGGAGGTTAACAGGAAGACCTGCTGTGAGACCGAACTTCTTAACGCCCTGAGGTAGAACTGCGTTCTGGTACTCGATTGGCTGCTCACGGAAAAGACCCTCAGAAGGAACAGAAACGATTCTGACCTTCTTGCCGTCCTTTCTAAGAAGTTCTGCACCTGCTACGAGTGTAGAAACCTCAGAACCTGTAGCTACAAGAATCACATCAGGGTTCTCATCTGATCCTGCAACAACATATCCACCCTTAGCGACATTGCTGTAGTCATTTCCAGCTGGGAGATTGTTGATAGTCTGACGAGAGAGGATAAGAGCTGTTGGAGTACATGTATTAGCCATTGCGAGAGCCCAAGCCTCAGCTGTCTCATTAACGTCAGCAGGACGAAGAACAAGTGTTGAAGGCTTTCCTGAATGGTTGTGAAGCTTCTCCATGAGACGGATCTGTGCCTCCTGTTCAACAGGCTCATGTGTAGGTCCATCCTCACCGACACGGAATGCATCATGAGTCCAGATAAACTTGACAGGGAGCTCCATGAGAGCTGCCATACGGAGAGCTGGCTTCATGTAGTCTGAGAATACGAAGAATGTACCGCATGCTGCGATAACGCCTCCGTGAAGAGCCATACCGATGCAGCAGCAAGCCATTGTAAGCTCAGCTACACCTGCCTGGAAGAATCCACCAGTGAAATCGCCATAAGCAAGAGCATGTGTCTTCTTTAGGAATCCGTCTGTCTTGTCTGAGTTAGAAAGGTCTGCGGATGAGCAGATCATATTAGGAACCTGCTCTGCGAGTACTGAAAGACATGCGGCACTAGCTGAACGGGTTGCATCATTGTCCTTAACAGTTACCTTGCTCCAGTCAACCTTAGGAGCATTGCCGCTGAACCATTCTGCCTGGAGAGTTGCCATCTCTGGATTTGCCTCAGCCCAAGCTTTTTCCTCCGCATAGCGTTCAGCACAAATGCTTTCAAGTTCCTTTGCACGGTTAGCGTATAATTCCTTTACATCATCCCAAATCACGAATGGGTTCTCAGGATCTCCACCGAGATTCTTTATTGTATTGATGTATGCATCTCCACCAAGAGGTGCACCATGAGTCTTGCAGCTTGCTTCATAAGATGTACCGTCAGCCTTGAGAGCACCCTTACCCATAATGCACTTACCGATAATAAGTGTTGGCTTGCCTTCTACCTTCTTTGCAGTCTCGATAGCGCAGCGAATCTGAGCGGCATCATTACCATTAATCTCAATGACCTCCCAACCCTGGGCACGGTACTTGGCAGCTGTATCTTCGTTCATGACTTCCTTTGTCTCAGTTGAGAGCTGGATATCATTAGAGTCATAGAACATGATGAGGTTGTCAAGTCCAAGTGCTCCGGCAACACGTGCACCGCCCTGACTGATCTCTTCCTGGATACCACCATCAGAGATGTAAGCGTAAATAGTCTCCTTAGCGAATGTAGGGTTACCTGTCTTTGCTGCGAGGAACTTTGCTGCGATAGCTGCACCTATTGCAAATACATGACCCTGTCCAAGAGGACCTGAAGAGTTCTCGATACCACGGTTGATGTCTACCTCTGGGTGTCCTGGTGTTGGTGAACCCCACTGGCGAAGCTGCTGAAGCTCTTCGAGTGTGAACTTTCATGCAAGGCAAAGTTCAGCATAGAGCATTGGTGACATGTGGCCTGGATCAAGGAAGAAACGGTCACGACCAACCCATGAAGGGTTCTTTGGGTCGTAATTAAGATACTCTGAATAGAGGACATTGATGAAGTCAGCTCCACCCATGGCTCCACCTGGGTGACCTGATTTTGCCTTTTCTACTGCAGCAGCAGCGAGGATACGGATATTGTCCGCAGCGTGATTTAGGACGCTAATAGAATTAGACATAATCGTAGTATTTTATCTATTATTTAATTTTTAATTCGTTATGTGGCAGTCTACGGTGACTTTAAGTTCATGAAAGTTACGAATAATATATGTAATATCAAAAGTAAATGAAAATTTTCATTAAAATTCTTTCGTTTTCTTTCGTTTTTCGTAAACTTTACTTGTATTTAAGGGGTTATTGTAAAAGGAATGCTAAGAATCCTATTCCTGATAGTATCGAAAAAGCAAATGTTGACATCACCAGTAGTGGTAGCATCGGGTCAAGGTCCTTGTCTGTTCTAGCCCAAACACCCTTGATATGGAGGATAAATAGGGGCATGGTAAGAACAAACAGATAATGCCAGATGTCAAATATTTTCAGTGAGCAGAATACCAGCATACAAATCCATCCAATAACGATAAGTGCACTCTGGTAGATCTTTGCATTTTTCTCTCCTAGCTTGATTGCAACAGTTTCTCTTGTAAGAGCGTCTGTTTTCATGTCTCTGATGTTATTGACATTGAGAACAGCGACGCTGAAGCATCCTATTGAAATTGCAGGAAGCAAAAGTTTCCATGCTGGAATCTCATGTGCACAGAGGAAGTATCCACCAAGCACTGTGATTATTCCAAAGAAGATGAAGACGTAGACATCACCCATGGCATTGTAGCCATAAGGGTTTCTGCCTAGTGTATAGCTCCTGGCCGCATTGATGGCCGCACCTCCTAAAAGGACAAACAGTATTGCTTCAAGTGATAGAAGGGTTCCGAAAGAGAATCTTATCATCAGTAGTCCCATTATGCAGGATAGTACTATAAATAGTCCTATGAGCTTTTTCATGTCCGGGATAGTCAACCCTCCGTCCATAAGGGAGTAGTGCATGCCCTGGCGCTTATCGGCATTGTCGGTTCCTCTTAGGGTGTCTCCAAGCTCGTTTGAAAGGTTTGACAGTATCTGAAGACAGATGGCAGTCAGAATAAGGAAAACAACTGTAAGATAGTTGACCTTATAGTCTGCTGCAGCCAGAAACACTCCCATCAGGATTCCAGAAAGGGATAGTGGGAGAGTCCTAAGTCTCATTGATTTTACAGATGCACCTAATTTGGACATGATTATTTCTTTTTGTTTGGAATAACGTTCTTTATGACTGTCATGAAGAAATGCCTGATGGCGAAGATGATTCCGCTGCTTTTGATGTCATATATAAACACCTGCGAAAGCGGACTCTTTTCGATGATCTCAATATCTTCAGGATACTTGGCAAGGATGCCAGGGGCTATCATTCGAGGAACATCAGCCTTCTTTGCTCTTAGTCCGTAGTTCCAGGCAATGGTAAGTCCCTTGTATTTAGTGTTAGGAAGTCCAATGGTCTTGAATGCGGATTGTGGAACAAGAAGAAGATTACCATCGAATGTATGGCAAGGGATAGGAATAATCTCATCCGGAGGGAGAAGTTTTCCTTTTTTGATTCTTCCGCCTAGGATATGTTCGCCGTTTTTGTCGTTTACGGATCCTGCGATGACTGCACTATGGTTCAGGAATGAAGAATTCTCCAAAAGGCAGGTAATTGCGCCATCTTGAAGTTCCAGTCTTGGATCAATCAGAAGGTAGAAGTCACTGTTTTCTGTCTCGGAAGCCTCTTGCCAGAGCTGGCGAAGAGCAGCATATCCGGACATCTTTCCTGCAGCTTTTCTGACCTTGACACTAGGGTAGGCTTCGCAAACGGCATCAAAGGACCCATCGACACTACTGTTGTCGATGTACCAGATGTTGAAAGAATATTTTCCAGATGATGCAAGCGTATCTATCTGGCGCAAGCAAGCCTCAATGCAGGAAATAACTCTCTCCCGCACGTTTTGACCTTCAACCAGTATAGTAACGCTTAGAGACATATTGTTGGACTAAGAATCAAGCTTAAGTACCGCCATGAATGCACTTTGTGGAACAGTTACTGTTCCAATCTGACGCATTCTCTTCTTACCTTCCTTCTGCTTTTCGAGGAGCTTTCTCTTACGGGTCACGTCACCACCGTAACACTTTGCGGTAACGTCCTTACGAACCTGACGGACAGTCTCTCTTGCGATGATCTTAGCTCCGATAGCAGCCTGGATAGCAATATCGAACTGCTGTCTAGGGATAAGTTCCTTAAGCTTGAGGCAAATCTTTCTTCCGAAGTCGTAGGCATGATCTTCATGAATGAGAGAAGAAAGTGCATCGGCAGGTTCTCCGTTTAGAAGAATGTCAAGTTTTACAAGTCTTGCATGACGGAATCCTGTCAAGTGGTAGTCAAATGATGCATATCCCTTCGAAACGCTCTTTAGCTTATCATAGAAGTCAAAGACGATTTCAGAAAGCGGCATGTCATATGTGAGCTCAACTCTATCAGCTGTGATATAGTGCTCTCCGGCAAGGATACCTCTCTTTTCAAGACAAAGCTTCATGATTGCTCCATAGAAATCTGTCTTGGAGATGATCTGAGCTCTGATGTATGGCTCCTCAATATGATCGACAAGGGTAGGAGCTGGAAGACCCGATGGGTTGTGAACATCAAGTACATCGCCCTGTGTCGTATATACCTTATATGATACGTTAGGCACAGTTGTGATAACGTCCATGTTGAACTCTCTAAAGAGTCTTTCCTGTACGATTTCAAGGTGAAGAAGTCCGAGGAATCCGCATCTGAATCCGAATCCAAGAGCAAGTGATGACTCTGACTCGTATGTGAAGGATGCATCATTGAGCTGGAACTTTTCAAGGGTGGCTCTAAGCTCTTCGTATTTGTCTGCCTGGACAGGGTACATACCTGCAAAGACCATAGGCTTTACTTCCTCGAATCCAGCGATAGCTTCCTTGCAAGGGGCGCTGACATGTGTGATGGTATCACCGACCTTAACTTCGACAGCACTCTTGATACCTGAGATAATATAACCTACATCTCCGCAGCCGACTTCCTTGTTAGGGGTCAGTTTCATCTTGAGGGCTCCAATTTCATCAGCCTGATACTCCATGCCTGTGTTGAAGAACTTGACCTTGTCACCTGTCTTGATGCTGCCGTTCATAACCTTGAAGTATGCGATGATACCTCTGAAAGGATTGAACACAGAGTCAAAGATGAGGGCCTGGAGAGGTCCGTTTGGATCTCCCTTAGGTGCTGGAATCTTTTCAATGATTGCATCGAGGATAGGTGCAACGCCTTCTCCTGTTCTGGCTGAAACCTTGTAAACATCCTCCGGGTCACATCCGATAAGGTCACATACCTGGTCTGTCACAACTTCAACCTGTGCTGATTCCATGTCAATCTTGTTGAGGACAGGAATGATCTCAAGGTTGTGCTCAACAGCGAGGTAGAGGTTAGAGATGGTCTGGGCCTGTACTCCCTGAGAAGCATCTACTACAAGCAGAGCACCTTCGCAAGATGCGATAGAGCGTGAAACTTCATAGGAGAAGTCCACATGGCCTGGGGTATCGATAAGGTTAAGAGCGTATTTCTCTCCCTTGTACATATACTCCATCTGGATTGCGTGGCTCTTGATTGTGATACCTTTCTCTTTCTCAAGATCCATGTCGTCGAGAACCTGGTTCTCCATCTCTCTTGCTGTTACACTCTGGGTAAGTTCAAGAAGACGGTCAGCCAAGGTACTCTTACCATGGTCAATATGTGCTATGATGCAAAAATTTCGGATGTTCTTCATATTTGCAAAGATAAGAAATTACCAGAACTTTTTAGCGGATTCGTTGTATTCAAAGCCGGCAGAAGCCAAGGTTGAAACAAGTTCATCCCTGTCTATGTCCATGTCGCTGCAAAGCTCATCAAGACTCTCGTAGAAGTCTCTGAGCTTCATGTTGATAACGCTAAGAAGCATCATCGGGTCTTTTGGTAGATTATCTGGTAACATTATGTTGTTTTAAGCTTTCTTTCCAATATACATACGGCAGATTCCGAAGGAAAAAGCCTTGTGTGTTACTTCTGCGAATCCGCAGTCAGTCATGGTCTTCATCCATTCAGCCTTTTTGGGGAAGTTCATAACGGAAGCAGGCAGGTACTTGTAGGCTGCCTTGTTTCCTGAAAGTTTGCCACCAAAGAATGGCATGATGTGGCTGAAATATAGGTTGAATGCCCATCTGATAAGAGGGTTAGATGGGATAGAGAGTTCCAGTATGACAAGTTTACCGGATGGTTTCAGAACCCTCAGGATCTCCCTTAGGGCCTTTTCTCTATTCTCGAAGTTTCTGATTCCAAAAGCGATAGTTGCGCAGTCAAAGCTGTTATCCTCAAATCGCATGTTCTCGCTGTCTCCCTGCTCTATGGAAATCTTTTCTTCCATGCCTAGGTTCTTGACCTTGACATCCATGCATTTAAGCATACCCTCCGAGAGGTCCACTCCTGTGACATGGCTTCCAGGGTTCATTGCTTTTGCTATAGCGATGGAGTAGTCTCCTGTTCCGCAGGCTATGTCCAGAATCTCCTGCTTGCTGTTCTTGTCAACAAACCTTTTAAGAGAACGGTATCTCCATGTCTTGTCAATGGAGATCGATGTCACATGGTTGAATGTGTCATAACTTTCAGCAATGCTGTCGAACATCTGCTGTATGTTTTCTTTCTTAGGCATGTCTTGGACTGTTTAGAAATTATGGAACAGGGTCGTATCCGGATCCACCACCAGGTCGGCATCTGAGGATTCTCTTGAAAGCGAGCCATGATCCTTTGAAGGGACCGTACTTTGTGATAGCCTCAAGTGCATACTGGGAACAAGATGGGGTAAATCTGCAAGCTGCAGGAGTGTATGGAGAAATGCAGACCTTATAGAAACGAATCAAGATGACCAGCGGGAAGATGGCCACCTTTTTTACGATTTCTTTAAATCTCTGTTTGTCCATGATGCTAGTGAACTATTGTGAGACCGGCTCCTGAGGCTGGGCAGAGGAGTTTACTTTTCTTAGAATAGACTCCACCTGGGAGAATATCACAGTAGACTCAAGGACATCTTTTGTGTTATACTGGAAAAGGATATCAATGCCTTTTACAGTCAGAAGGTCCTTCTGGAGTCTGTAGCTTTCCCTTATGCGTCTTTTGAGAAGATTTCTTTTGACGGCTCTTTTGAAGAGTCTTTTAGGAACAGAGACGACAATCCTGTTGAGTTCACCGTCTGGTGTGCGCTTCCAGCAATACTTGATATTCTGCACACTACACCACTTGCCTTCTGATACGAGGGCGGTAATTCCAGTCTTGCCGGAAAGCCTTTCTTCCTTTGGCAGGGTGCAATTTGGCATATAAAAGTATTATTTGTTCTTTTCGAGATAAAGCTCAATAGCAGATGCTACTGATTTAACCTCAGGTGTTGGAGCCTTGATCTCGATGCTGAGACCAGCCTCCTCCATTGACTTGACTACATTGCGGCCGAAAGAGATGAACTTGATATCTCCCTGCTTGAATTCAGGGAAGTTTGACTGAAGGGATTCTACATCATGAGGATTGTAGAATACGATTATGTCGTAAGAGTTGATATCAACGCCAGACATATCTCTAGGAACACCCTTTACGAATGTTGCAATAGTGTGCTTGAGGTTATGAGCTGAAAAGTTGCTGCTGATGGAATCATTGCTAGCTGTATCAGCTGTAGCGATGAGGAAATTCTCATCCTTGTGCTTCGAGCCAATAAGGTCAACTACTGAAGAAGGAGTTCCGTTTCCGAAGAAGATCTTTCTCTTGCGGAATACAATATGCTTCTGGAGGTACATGGCAACTGCTTCTGTTGAGCAGAAGTACTTCATTGTCTCCGGTACTTTGACTCTGAGTTCCTCACAGAGCTGGAAATATGCATCAATAGCATGACGAGAGAAAAATACAATTGCTGTGTAATCAGGGAGATTGACTCTCTGAGTTCTGAACTCTCGTGATGTGAGTGGTTCAAGCTTGAAGAACTGATTGAACTCTATTTCGACGCCATACTTCTCAGTAAGGGCTGCATATGGAGCCATGTTAAGTGGCTGCTGCTGTGAGATGAGGATTCTTTTAACGCTCATTTTATATCTTTCTATTCCATCAATTCCGACTAAACAAATCTAGCAGTCGCTAGTAATAAACCTGTCGGTAAAATTTCGAGGGCGCAAAGGTACAAAATAATTATGAAAGAGGAAAAAGCTGAACCTAAAATCTGTAGTTTGCGCCATACGTACACCAGATAAACGAAACAGATAATGTACTGAAGCACAGAAGTAATGAAAGAATCGGAAGCTCCGAAAATGCTCAATATGCCGATGGCTAGAAGCTCTAGAGCTGCCATTATGATAAAGAATGTGTGGGATGCTCTATGTGCTACATGGTAAGCTTCACGAGATTTCCTTTTCGGTTCAAGCTGCCACATCAGAATCCAGCGTAAAAGGGCATATACCAGGAAGATTCCGCAGAATGCTAGAATTGACAGGTTCGCATTTATGGAATCCAGTATGTCAAAATGAAGTAGATTGTACCTATGTGCTATCAGGCAGAACGGAATGATAAGAACCATGGCAACGATGCTTCGTGCTCTCATCAGTCTGACTCTGGTTTCGAGGTTGTAACTTCCTCTATAACGCAGGAAACTTTCCTGTAGCGAAGGAAGGATTGTTATGAAGTTGCGGATATTCAGAATCGCTAGAATTGTAAAGATGACAACAAAAAGTCCTGCCACTGGAGTGTCACTCCACTGGGGAACGATTTCGCTGGTAATGCCACTTGGTTCAGTTGGCATTAAGAGTCTTCCGCTTCTAAATAGACTGTCAATTGCCGCGCTTTGCATTATAACCCATAGATTTTAGAAGAGCTACGACTTTGTCTCTGAGGTCTCCTTGAACTGTGATTTCTCCGTCTTTGGCGCTTCCTCCAACTCCACACTTGACTTTGAGGGTACGGCCAAGTTCGACAAGGTCTTCCTCCTTGCCCACGAAACCGGTAACAAGAGTAACTTGTTTTCCGCCTCGTCCTTTTCTGTCAATGCCAACTATGAGTTTCTGCTTATCTGGTGAAAGTGTTTCAGCCTCAGGAGCCTCTTCTTCCTGATATGAAAAATCAGGATTTGTGGAGTAAACAACTCCGAGTCTTTTCTTCCAATCGTTTTCTGCCATCTCCGGAATGTAATTTGTTATGCAAAGATAAATATAATCTTTTGTATCTTTGCTCCTTTGAATCTTGAATCAACTAATTATCATGGATAAGAAAAAATTCAATCTGTGGAACAGAATCACGGCCGTCTTGGTCCTTCTTGTTTCTGCTTTCACTTATCTTTCAACAATTGAGCCTTCCGCTTCCTACTGGGATTGCGGAGAGTTCATCGCCTCATCATACAAGCTTGAGGTTGGTCACCCACCAGGAAACCCTGTATTCCAGCTCCTTGGTAGAGTGTTCACAATGTTCACTAAGGGTAATCCTGCAGATCCGACAGCGGCTGCAAACCTTGGCGCCTCAGTTGCAGTCAATGTGATGAGTGCTCTTTGCTCGGCATTTACTATCTTCTTCCTGTATCTTACTATTGTCTTCTTTGCAAAGAGATTCTTCAAGGCAAAAGAGGACGGCTCATTCGGTTTGGGTGAAAGTATAGCGATTTTCGGAAGTGGAGTAGTCGGTGCGTTGGCATACTGCTTCTCTGATACATTCTGGTTCTCAGCTGTTGAGGGTGAAGTATATGCTATGTCATCTTTGTTTACAGCCATTGTTTTCTGGGCAATGACAAAGTGGTACGAGCAGGCTCATACAAAGTACGCAAATAGATGGATTGTCCTTATCTCATTCCTGATGGGACTTTCTATTGGAGTTCACCTTTTGAACCTCCTTGCTATTCCAGCTCTTGTATTCATGTACTATTACAAGAAAAATGAAGATGGCCATTACAAGTTCTCTGATTATATCAAGATCTTCCTTGTATCAGTTGTCATCCTCGCTGTCATCCTCTTTGGAATTATTCCATATCTTCCAAAGATGGCAGCATACTCTGATCTTTTCTTTGTAAACGTACTTGGACTTCCATACAACTCTGGTGCTGCGTTCTTCCTTGTTGCACTTCTTGCTGTTTCTTTCTGGGGCATCTACGTGACAATGAAGAAGGAGAAGGCGTTCTGGAATACAGTGCTCCTTTGCTTTGTTACAATCGTTATCGGATTCTCAATCTTCAGCATTGAGATCATCCGTTCATCTGTAAAGACTCCAACAAATGAGTACCAGCCGGACAATGCATTTACTCTGGTAAGATATCTTTCTCGTGAGCAGTACGGAAAGACTCCTCTTCTTTACGGTCAGTACTTCGATGCTCCATATGATCTTAAGAATGATACATACTGGGCACCGCTTGACGGAAAGTACAAGAAGGCAGATGGTCCAAGTGAAGGAAAGTACAAGGCATCTGGTAAGATGCTCTTCCCTAGAATGTGGAGCTCGGATGAAAGACACATTGAGTTCTATGAGACTTATATGAACGGTAAGGGACATATCGTTCCTGGCGCAAGACATAAGAAGCCATCATTCGGCTCAAACCTCTACTTCTTCTTTGACTACCAGCTCAACTGGATGTACTGGAGATATTTCATGTGGAACTTTGTGGGTCGTCAGAATGATGTCCACAGCCCAACTCCAGGAGATCCGTTCATCGGTAACTGGGAGTCCGGAATCGGTCCTATTGACAGATTCATGCTAGGAGATCAGCGCGATGCTCCAACAGCTCTTGCAAATAATAAGGGAAAGAACCATTACTTCTTCCTCCCACTGCTTCTGGGTCTACTTGGACTTTTCTTCCAGTATGACAAGGACAAGAGAGGATGCTGGCTCATCTTCCTTATGTTCTTCATGACAGGTATCGCTATTGTGATGTACCTTAACCAGCCTCCTTTCCAGGTACGAGAAAGAGACTACGCATATGCGGGATCATTCTACTTCTTCTCAGTGTGGATTGGATTTGCAGTTGCTGCCATCTGGTCATGGATCAATAGCGCAACAAAGGGAAGCAATGCGGTTCCATATGCAGTTGCAGTTTCTGTAGCTAGCGTTTGCGTTCCTGCACTTATGGCTGCTGAGAACTGGGATGACCATGACAGAAGCAACCGTTACACTGCGGTTGAAATGGCGAAGAACTATCTTAACTCAGTTGGTGAGAATGGTATCATCATCACTCACGGTGATAACGATACTTTCCCTCTCTGGTATGCTCAGGAGGTTGAGAATGTCCGCCCAGATGTAAGACTCTGTAACACTTCTCTCCTAGGAACAGACTGGCACATTGACCAGATGAAGTGGGCAACAAATATGTCTGCTCCACTTGATCTTCAGATTGGTCCGGAGCAGTACCTCTACGGAACAAATGAGTTTATCTTCCTTAATGATACTAGAGACCAGGTGATTCCTATTGCTGATGTGATGCGAGTATTCAAGCATCCAGATGCTAAGGTTACCTTGACAAGCGGAAAGAGATGAAATTGTTCTTACAATGTCACCTAATAAGGATTACCTGACAAAGCCTGAACTTTTCATGCTTGATCTTCTCAGTACATATCAGTGGGATAGACCAATCAGCGTCCTTAACCAGGGCGGAGACCTTAACATCGGAATCAAGGACTACTTGATGTTTGATGGATATTCAGCTCACCTGGTTCCATTCAAGAACAAGATTTCTTCAACAGATCCAGGCCTGCTTGATACAGATGTTCTCTACAACTTCATGACCAACGTTTATCAGTTCGATAATGTTGCAAGAGGAGACTACTTTGTGGATTACCAGAACATGTACACTCATATGGGTGTAATGTCAATCAGAGGTCTTTTTGTCAACTGCTCTAATGCATTCATCGCAGCGGGTGAAAATGACAGAGCTATTGAGATGCTTGACAGATGCCAGGAGATTATGCGTCCTGAATGCTATCCGCTTGAGTCTATCGCTCTGGGATTCTCAGGTAACGATTATATGGTTGTCCAGATGATTTCCAACTATTATAAGTTGGGTCAGAAGGAGAAGGCAAGAAAGATTGCTGTTGAACTCGGAAATGAACTTTTGAAGACAACAAAGTTCTATTTGGAGTACTACTCATTCTCTCAGTCTGAGTTCGAGCTTTGCTGCCAGTACATCTATCTCCTCTGTGATGAGGTTGAGAAGGGTGGTGATGGTGACATCGCAGATCAGCTGCAGGGCAATCTCAACGCTATGCTAAGCCTTCTTTCAGGTCAGCCATTAGATGAGGGATTTTTTGACGACGACCTCGGCTATGAGGAAGAAGAGGATTACGAATAATATCCTTTTTATTGAATAACAGAGGGACCCTTCGGGGTCCTTTTGTTGTTTATGTCATAAAAACAAAAGAAGTTGGCCGAAAGCCAACTTCTTTGATATATACTATGTGAAGATGTAAATTATCTCTTAAGACGAACATAGATGGACAGAGGAAGTACTTTTCCGGATCTGTCACGAAGAGCAAGCTCACCGCTTTCCATGTTGAACTCACCCTTTAGTTTGAAAGCTTCCTTTACTACTGTCTCACCTAGAGCTGCGGAGAATCCGTTTGAATATAGGTTAAGAACCATGAAGCTGTCTTTAGGGGCAAGGATAGATGAAACGCATTTCATCATATCGAAAAGGCACTCGTCGAGTTTCCACTTCTCACCATCTGGTCCATGTCCGTATGCTGGTGGGTCAAGGATGATTCCCTGGTATACGTTGCCTCTTTTTGCTTCTCTTTTTGCAAACTTCATTGCATCTTCAAGAACCCATCTGATACCATCCATGTGACTGTTTTCCATATTGCCTCTAGCCCATGTGATAACCTGTCTTACGGAGTCAAGATGAGTGACTTCTGCACCGGCTGCCTTTGCTG
>JAKSJT010000279.1 GCA_024402125.1 Bacteroidales bacterium | reverse complement strand
GAAGCTGAGAATGAAGATCCAGGATGCGCTTTTGAATCCTGGGAGTGAGACCACTTGAGGGCAAAGTTACGGCTCTGGAAGAAGTCTGCACTACCTTTTTCTCCTGTCTGGTCATTGGAGTAGGTGAGTCCGAAGTTACCGTTGAACTTGTAGTTTACTCTATAGCGGGAGTTTACATCGAGGGCCCACGAACCAAGTGAGTAGATGTCTCCTGTCACTGAAAGGTCGAGGTATTCTCCGAACACAAAGTACATACCTCCGTCTCTGAGGTAGAAACCTCTTGAGTTCTCTTCTCCGAAGGTAGGCGTAAGCATACCTGTGGCTCTCTGAGGCTTCTTAGGAATGAATCCGAAAGGAATACCGATAGGGAGCTTGACTCCTTCAAACTCAACTGTGGCAGGACCGAAAACGGTTACCTGCTGAGGTTTTGTCAGGACTTTTGCAGCACTAAGATTGATGTGGTAATGAGGCTCCTCAGCATCGCAGACAGTGTAGATACCCTTTGTAATGTTGATGGACTTGTCAGGCATCATCTTGATGTTCTTACCCTTGAGGATACCTTCCTGCTGCTGGGTGACCATGTTGGTGATTCTGGCCTTCTGGGAATTGAAGTTGTATCTCACTTCATCCATCTCATATGTCTCATTATCCTGCTGAAGGGAAGGTCGACCGATCCACTCTCCTGCAAGGGAATCGTATGTGCCTCTAGCGAAGACCTCGCTGGTATTCATGTCATATTCCATGTAATCAGCTGTGAGGGTCATGTTTCCGTACTCTACCTTTACATCACCGTAGTAATAGATTTTTCTGGCACCATTTGTGAATACCTCAATGACTGAGTCTGATCCGGAAGTGAAAGCAGGACTTTCAAGTGAACTCTTCTGAAGAAGATCTGTTGAGTCCTTTTTTGCTTTATTGATTGAGTCTCTTCTAACAAGTTTGGCAATTGCCTCGGCAGAAGTGTCTGGCATATCTGCAGGGATAGTGTCAAGGTTAATTGCTGCTGCTTCCTTGTTACGGTTAGCCCTACGGGTTCGTCTATCGTTCTGTGAAAGAACGCTCAAACCTGTCACAAGGAAGATCAGAATTGTTAGTAATATATATTTATTGTGTTTTAAACTCAATTTTTCCTAAATTTGCAAAGTACAAAAGTACTACTTATTACTAAAATTACCAAAGTCCAGAAATGAAATATAAGGTTCTCACATTATTGTTTGCTTTAGTCTTTTTGGGTGTTTTTACACCTCTTAGAGCGGACATCAAACTGAAGACTGTAGTCATTGATGCCGGTCATGGCGGAAATGACGCAGGTTGCGTCAGTGCAGACAATAAGACCTATGAGAAAAATATCACTCTGACTGTGGCCAAGACACTTGCTGACAAGATTCATGCCCGTTATCCTGATGTCAAGGTGATTCTGACAAGAAGTACTGATGTATTTGTCCCTTTGAACGATAGAGCTGACATCGCTAATAAGAATAACGCTGACCTGTTCATCTCTATTCATGTCAATTCAGTCCCTAAGAGCTCTGCCAAGACTGCTAACGGCTTCTCTCTTCATGTACTGGGCCAGTCTCAGACTACCAATAGAGACCTGTATGCTCTTAATATGGATCTTTGCCGCCGAGAGAACTCAGTAATTACCTTGGAGGATAATTACCAGGAAACATACCAGGGTTTTGATCCAAAGGACCCTGAATCATTCATCTTCTTCAGTCTATTGCAGAATACGAACCTCGAGCAGAGTCTTATTTTCGCCGATGAGGCAACAAAGACATTGGCAAAAGGACCGATATCTCACAGTAGAGGTATATCCCAGGATCCGTTCCTCGTTCTCTGGAGAACGACAATGCCTTCAGCTCTTGTGGAAATTGGTTTCATGTCAAATCCATCGGATCTGGAAAAGCTAAGAAATGCCGCAAATCTTGATAAGATAGCTCAGAACCTTTGTGATGCTTTTGGTAATTTCAAGGCGAAGTATGAGAATACCGGCAAGTATACAGCACCAGCACAGACTCCTGCTGCTCCAGCAAAGGAGACAGCAAAGCCAGCAACTGATGCACCAAAGGGTAGTAGCAGCACTGGTGCTTCTTCTACCGCCACAACAGGCAAAGTGTTCTACGGAACACAGATAATGGCAGTGGCAAAGAATGTCCCTGACAATGACCCTATGTTCAAAGGATATAAACCAACTCAGGTCAAATCAGCATCAAGTAAATTAATCAAGTATATTATAGGAACATCGACAGATAAAGCAAAGGCCCAATCTGATTACGCAAAGATTAAGGCCAAATTCCCGGATTCTTTCTTTGTGAAGGTGGAAGGGGAGACCATTACAAGGTTGAAGTAAGATTTGCTTCGACCTTTGTCTGTCATTAAAATAATAGTTAGTCATGAAAATCAGTCGCGAATTAAAGCTCGGAGTATTCGTTGTATCAATACTTGTCATTTCATTCTTTGTTATCAACTGGCTCCGAGGCAAAGATATTTTCAATAGAGAGATTGAACTAGTTTCACACTATAGTGATGTAGAGACTCTTGTTGTTTCGAATCCAGTCTATATCAGAGGCTATAAGGCAGGATCTGTGAATGAGATTGTATATAACCCTGAAACTGACATGTTCGATGTTACTTGTTCAGTCCTCAAGCAGTTCAGAATCCCTGTTGACTCAAAGATGACAATCTACAGCGTAGATATCATGGGTGGCAAGGGAATTAAGATTGAACCAGGAGAGTCTGATATAATGGTAAAGAACGGTGATGAACTTCAGCCTTCATCTATTCCTGATATGATCGGTTCTCTTGGAGACAACCTTGTTCCACTTATCGCAAAGGTTGAGAATACACTTGACAGTCTCACAACAACAGTATCTTCTGTGAATGCACTTCTGGGTGAAACTAACCAGAATCATCTCACCGGAATCCTTTCTCGTCTTGAGAAGACAATGTCAAATCTTCAGGGACTTTCGACTTCTATCAATGGAAAGTCTGAAGATATCGAGAATATCATTTCCAATTTCAACTCTCTATCAGCAAAACTCGGTGATGTGATGACAAAGGCTGATACAACTTTGGAGGGTGTCAATACTATCGAAGCAAATATTTCTGATGATTTGACAGGTGCAGTTTCATCACTTAAGAATTTACTGGAAAAACTTAATGATCCAGACGGAACAATAAGCAAGTTCATGACTGATGGAGGTGCATATTCTTCAATAGAGAGCCTTCTAAGCGATGTTGATAACTTGGTGCAGAAGATTTCGGCTAATCCTAAGAAATATTTGAAGATTTCGGTCTTTTAATTCATTATTAAGCGTTTATACGTTTAATAATGAATTTTGAATCTTTCAAAATTGTAAACGCCATAAATTAACGGAAGTTACATATTTTATTTTGTTCTAAGTAGTTGATAATTAAAGGGTTTTCAATTATTAAAGTCTTCTTACAAGCTATAATTAAAAGTAATTTTAAAAACAATAGCTTTTAGGATTTTTTATAAAAAATTTTTCCCCCACCTTTGTAATCCACTTCTGAAAGTAGTGGCTAAAATTATCAACACACATGGCATTAACAGATAGACATATTGACGTATGGAACAACTGTCTGAGGATCATTGAGCAGATCATTGAGCCTCAGAAGTTCGATACATGGTTTAAGCCTATCCGCCCAGTTGCCATGGAAGGTTCCGAACTTATTGTAGAGGTTCCTTCTGACTTCTTCAGAGAGTATCTAGAGGGTACATATCTTGATGTCATCAAAAAGACAATAAGACGAGTTATCGGAGCCGATGCTAAACTCTCCTATATGATGAGACCAGTCAAGGTCTCAGAACCGATGAGAGTTCCTGCAGCAGAAGGTACAACTCCAGTTAACAAGGCAGTTCCTATTACAGTATATCAGCCAGGTGGTAATCCTAGTCCATTTGTGTTCCCTGGAATCCAGAGAGTTCAGATCAATCCTAGACTCAACCCTGTATACTGTTTCAACAACCTCGTAGAAGGTGAGTGCAACAAGATGGGAATTACAGCGGGAGTCAATATCTCTGTTGCACCAGGAAAGACTCCATTCAACCCTCTCTTCCTTTTTGGAGGTCCAGGTCTAGGTAAGACTCATCTCATTCAGGCCATCGGTAATTCAATTAAGGAGAAGTATCCTGAGCTTGTTGTTCTATATGTTACAGGAAATGAGTTCAAGACACAGTACATGGATGCTGTCAATGTCAGAAACAAGCTGACAGACTTCCTTGCTTACTATATGAAGATTGACGTCCTCCTTGTTGACGACATGCAGGATCTTATTGGAGCAGGTTCTCAGGGTGCATTCTTCAATGTATTCAATCATCTCCACCAGAACGGTAAGCAGCTAATCTTCACATCTGATAGAGCACCTGTTGATCTTCAGAACTTTGAGGAAAGACTTCTTTCAAGATTCAAATGGGGATTGTCAGTCGAACTGAATAAGCCGGACTATGAGACAAGACTTTCAATGTTGAAGTCCAGAAGTTATCGTGAAGGCGTTAGGATCAGTGATGATGTA
>JAKSJT010000278.1 GCA_024402125.1 Bacteroidales bacterium | reverse complement strand
TTGCCGGAGGTTTCGCACTCGGTTATGCAATGCTTGACATCAGCAAGGGTGGTACAGGTCTTGGTGCAACACTCGTAAATGCAATTCCATTCGGAGAGATGTCAATCATCCTCGTATTCGTAGTTGCAGGTCTTGTTTGCTACCTCCTTTCAAACTTCATCAGCAACTCTGCTACAGCAGCTCTCCTTATCCCTATCCTTCTTTATGTATCTCAGGGTCTTGGTGCTAACCCAGCATTCGCAAGCTTCGGTGGTACAAAGGCAATGGTTTGCTTCGTAGCAACATGTGCATCCCTCGCTATGCTCATGCCTATTTCAACACCTCCAAATGCTATCGCATTCTCAACAGGCCTTATCAACACAAAGGATATGCTTAAGGTTGGTGCTGTTATCGGTGCAATCGGTCTTGTATTCGCATTCTTCTGGCTTACAAAGATCTTCCCATTCGCAGCATAATTTAATTGATAATATATTGGTGGCAGGTAGTATTACTTGCCACCATTATTATTTAGAACATGCTCTGAAATTCAGCATTTGCGTTGGATTTCAAAAAAATGTATAACTTTGCGAACTATTTTGTGCAAGGCACAAAGGAATTAGGTTCTATTCTTTTCAATAGTTCGTTAATTTTTAGAAACTTACGCCTCGGTGCGAACGCCGTAGAAATTGGTTCTTTGATATAAGTGTTAACAGTAGATTTGCGCTGGAATACTCCTTCAGTGATTGGGATCCTTGTGCCCAGATAGAAGAGTTGAGCACCTGTAACGCTTAAAAGATACTAGATGGTGTTTCCATCCCCCTTATGAAGGAACCTTGGAGTAGGGTATAAGAAAGTTATATAATGTTATTCATTTAACGAGTTATTGATTTTTATCATGAAAACAAGAAAGTTTATGCTTGCTGCTCTTGCAGCAATGATGACACTCAGTGCTTCAGCACAGGAGGGTCATGTTAAGATTTCGGGTTTCATCCGTAACTATTTCACATATGATTCACGTGAAAATGTTTCAGGTACAGAGGATCTCTTCATGTATGTACCAAAGGATGAGTCTATCAGCGCTAATGGAACAGACCTCAATGCACAGAGCTCATTCCGTTTCGCAGCACTTACATCACGTCTTATCGTTGATGCTACTGGTTACGAGTACAATGGCTTCAAGTTCACATCAAAGATTGAGGCTGACTTCTACAATGGTGTTTCTGGTGTTACAGGTACAGCTGTACTTCGTCTTCGTCAGGCATTCGTTACAATGAGCAAGAACGCTGGAACACTTAAGGTAGGTCAGGCTTGGCATCCAATGGCTGCTGATATGCCAGACATCTTCTCTCTTAACACAGGTGCTCCATTCGGACCATTCTCAAGAACTCCACTTGCTCAGTTCGACTACAAGTTTAGTGACAACTTCTCACTTACAGCTTCTGCTATCTGGCAGATGCAGTACACATCAGCTGGTCCTGACGGAGCTTCTGCTAACTACATCAAGTATAGCGGAACTCCTGAGATCTATGCTGGCGTTAACTACACAAACGGTGGATTCATCGCTAGACTCGGTCTCGATATGCTCAGTATCAAGCCTAGACACAACAATGGTGTAGATAAGGTTTCTGACCGTATCACAACACTCACTCCATTTGCTTATGTTCAGTACAAGGCTGACAACAGTTTCACAGTAAAGGCTAAGACAGTTCTTGCACAGGCAGGTGAGCACGTTTCACTCAATGGTGGTTACGCTGTTTCAGCTGTATCTACTGACGGTAGCTATTCATACACTCCAACCCGTAACTCTTCAACATGGGTAAGCCTTTCTTATGGTAAGAAGGTTCAGGCTATCCTCTTCGGTGGTTATGTAAAGAACTTCGGTACAACAAAGGCTGTTATGGGTGCTGCTGGTGTTCCTATGGGATACTACTTCAGCAAGAACAGCTTCAACAACATGAATCAGATGTTCAGAGTAACTCCTGCAGTTCTCTGCAACCTTGGCAAGTTCTCTTATGGTGTTGAGTACGAAGTAACTGGTGTTCAGTACGGTGACAAGTCAAAGGGTATGAACCTTGAGAAGGGTCTTTATGAGGAAGGTCTTCACTGGGTAACTAACCACCGTCTCCAGGGTATCGTTAAGTTCACATTCTAAAAAAGCTATCTTTTATAGAATATTCTTATCCACTTCGGGTTTCCGGAGTGGATTTTTCCTTTTTAAAGCAAAAATTATAGTTTGTTCTTGCTTTTTTGATCTCATTATCTAACTTTGCTATAGACAAATGAAGAAAGATGATCAAGTTGAATTCACATATGTGTTGCTGTTGTACCGTATCAAATGACAATTGGTTCGGCCAAACCGCTATGTAGACATTAAATGTGAATCTAGATAACGAAGACCTGCCAATTGATTTTGGTGGGTCTTTTTTTAGGGGAAATAATAAAAGTTAGATAATATGATTTACTCAAACCTTACAGAACTAATCGGTAATACTCCGCTTGTGGAGATTTCCGGAATTGATGGTCAGAAAGCTCGCATTGTGGCTAAGGTGGAATTCTTTAACCCAGGAGCAAGCGTGAAGGACAGAATTGGTCTTGCCATGATAGAGGATGCAGAAAAGAGAGGAATCCTTACTCCTGGCAGCACTATTATTGAACCAACCAGCGGAAACACTGGTGTTGGACTGGCATGGGTCGGAATCGCAAAGGGCTACAAGGTTATCCTTACAATGCCGGATACCATGAGCCTTGAGCGCAGAAATCTTCTCAAAGCTTACGGAGCTACCCTTGAACTGACTCCAGGTGCTGAGGGCATGAAGGGTGCTATCAAAAGAGCAGAGCAGCTTAGAGACTCTCTTCCTGGCGCAGTAATCCTTGGACAGTTTACCAATCAGGCCAATCCAGCTATGCACGAAAAGACAACAGCTCAGGAAATCTGGAACGCTACAGATGGAAAAGTGGACATCTTTGTTGCTGGAGTGGGAACTGGAGGAACTGTCAGTGGTACAGCTAAGGGCCTTAAGGCTCATAACCCTGCAATTAAGGAGGAGGCGGTAGAACCATCTTCTTCTGCTGTTCTCTCTACAGGTGTTGCCGGGAAGCACAGAATTCAGGGAATAGGTGCTGGTTTTGTTCCTGAGACATATCTGTCTGACTATGTTGATGAGATACTTCCAGTCAGCGATGAGCAGGCGTTTGCTGGAACCAGACTCCTAGCTAAGACCAGAGGTCTACTTGTCGGTATTTCATCGGGAGCTGCTTTCCATGCCGCAGTTGAACTCTCTAAAAGAGAAGAGAATGAAGGTAAGATGATAGTTGTCCTTCTTCCAGATACAGGTGAACGTTATCTTTCAACAGGACTATTTGACTAATGGCAGAGTTTAGATCACCTTCATTGAATGAACTTCAAAGCATGATGGATCTTCTGCCGTACGTAATATTCCCAGAGTATTCGGACATTCCTTCCTAGACCGATGGAAAAGCGGCTTTAAGGACTGTTTTACGCTCTCAGCTGGAGTCAGTGGGTGCCAAGTCAGATGACGTGCTCGATGCTTTCATGGAAGGCGTAAGTGAGGTTTCCAGACTTATTAATACGGATGTGGAAGCTGTAACTCAAAATGACCCGGCAGTGACTGATATTGGCGAGGTTATTCTCTGCTATCCGGTTGTAAAAGTGATGCTTCACTATAGGGCTGCTCATCTTCTGTACACACTAGGAGTTCCTAGAATCCCTAGAATGCTGACAGAGATGGCACACAGCGCAACAGGAATTGATATCCACCCTGCTGCGAAGATAGGGGAGTACTTTGCCATCGACCATGGAACAGGCGTTGTAATCGGAGCAACTTCCATTATTGGAAACCATGTCATGCTCTATCAGGGTGTAACCCTTGGAGCGAAGAACTTCAAGTACGATGAAAAGGGACAGCCGATGGATCTTCCTCGTCATCCTATCCTCGAGGATAATGTTACGGTCTACTCCAATGCTTCAATCTTAGGAAGAGTGACAATTGGACATGATACTATCATTGGTGGTAACGTATGGTTAACCCATGATGTGCCACCTGGATCAAAGGTTCTACAGAGTGGAGCTATCCAGCAGCCGCTATTCCAGGATGGTAGTGGAATCTAGCCTTTTACGAATAGGGACATATTAATGACGACAAAAGGAGCCGATAGTGACTGTGACTATTGACTCCTTTGTTTGTTGAACATGTGTCGGGATGATCCGACTCGAACGGACGACCACCGCGTCCCGAACGCGGTACGCTACCAACTGCGCTACATCCCGTGCAAAAAAATAAGCTGCTAAAAATTAGCAGCTTTATTATTTTTCAAAAGGATTACGCAAGCTTGTTAATGTAAGTTGCGATACCGCTCTTGAGGTTTGATGCCTTGTTCTTGTGAATAAGACCGATCTTAGCGAGCTTGTCGATCATTGCATAAACCTTTGGTGCTCCAGCCTCAGCTTCCTTCTTGTCAGTTGTGTTTCTGATAGCACGAATAGCGTTCCTTGTTGTCTTTGCATAATACTTGTTATGCAATCTGTGCCTTTCGCTCTGGCGAAT
>JAKSJT010000277.1 GCA_024402125.1 Bacteroidales bacterium | reverse complement strand
TAATGTTCTCGTTTTAAAGAAGAGCACGACTCTCTACAAGGGTGAAACAATTCTTTACGTATTTACCACCATTGACAACAAAGAGAATGTATTAGGTAATGGACTGTATCTGAAATTTAAATAATGGGTAATAAAATCCACATCGGTCATCTAGTTTTTGAACTTACTCAGGCCTGTAACCAGAACTGCAGGTTCTGCTACAACCATTGGCGCCCCAGTGGGTCTGAAAAGACCGACTCCAAACTTGCTAAACGCACCCTTTCACGAATCCTCAAACAAGCTGAAATAGGTTCAATCTCATTCTCCGGAGGAGAACCGACGCTCCTGGAGAATATCCATGATCTGGCGCTCAAGTGTAGATTCAAGGGATCCAATGTCAATATACTGACAAATGGTACTCTTATCTCTGAAGATGATATCATCAATTATCGAAGTATCGGAATAGGTGCCATCCAGATACCTCTTCTTAATAGTAATCCACGCATACATGACTATCTGACGGGACTTCCAGGATCATGGGAGAAAGCCCTAGGTTCGATAAAGAAGGTATTGTCAACACTGGGACCTGAGCACTTTGCAGTCGTACTGATTGTAACAGCTGTCAACTGCTCCGGAATCTCCGAGACCCTTTCCCTGTACAAGAGTCTTGGCATCAAAACCGTGATGGTAAACAGGTTCAATCTTGGCGGTAACGGTCTAAATAACCGGGAAGAGCTATGTCTTAATCGGCAGGAGCTGAATTCAGCATTCAAGACAATAAGTGACTTCTCCATTCTCAATCCTGGGATGGATTTTGTGAGTGGAGTCTGCACTCCTGTCTGCGTTATGGATCCGATTGAATTCCCGGGAATACGGTTCACGTCCTGCAGTACGGATTTCATGAATAGACCGATAACTATCTCCTACAAGGGTGAAGTGAGGTTCTGCAACCACTCCCCTTTTGTCCTTGGTAACATATGGGAAAGGGATATAAGAGACATTCTGGAAGATAAGTCCATAAAGGAGCGATATTCAGGTATTCCTGAGCAGTGCTCCGGATGTAAACTGTTTGCACGCTGCAAGGGTGGCTGCAGAGCCGCATCCGAACAGGTGTACGGAACATTCGATAAGATTGATCCGATTATTGAGATATAGGCTCTTTTCATTAAGTACCACTCATAACGGTCAATTGACTTCTCAAGTATCTAATCTGCAATTCATATTCAGCCTTTGGAATTAATTTCTATCTTTGGAAGACCAACTAATTTGACACAAAATCCAACGATATGAAAAAGATCATTCTATCTATGCTTGCAGCATTCGCTCTTAGCATAGTTTCTACTCAGCTTAGAGCTCAGGAATCACTTATCTTCGTATCAGACAACCTTCACTGCGAGGACACAGTCCTTGTGTTCACTCCTGCAGGTGCTGATCTTTCTGCAAATATGCCTACCGTGTTCCTTCTTCATGGAGCTAGCGGCCGTTACTATGACTGGTCAAGGCACATGGACGTTCAGGCATTATCCAATGAGACAGGTTTCAGAATCATCTGTCCTGACGGATTTGCGGCAAGCTGGTATGTGAATGATGCCAACAGAAGAAACATGCAGTGGAGAAGCTTCTTCTGGAATGAGCTATGGGAATACTGCAAGAAGCATTTTGCACTGGACAGCAGAAATACATTCATCACTGGTCTTTCAATGGGAGGGCATGGTGCTATCAGCATCTACCTGGATCATCCTGAATACTTCAAGGGTGCAGGTTCTATGAGCGGAGTTCTCGACCTCAGCTACTCAGGCCAGGCAAAGACAAGACTTCCAGGTATCTTCGGAGCAACAGACATTAAAGACGAAAAGTGCACTATTCACTACTGTGTCAATCGTCTTGACGAGTACAAGGCTAAACTTGGTAAGGAGACTGACAACAAGATGCTTGTCATCACATGCGGGACTCAGGATAGGAGTTTCCTTCCTGCAGCAGATGCATTCATTGCAAAGTGCCGTGATCTTGACATCCGTCATATCGGTATGACTTCTCCAGGAAAGCACGAGTGGCCTTACTGGGTATGGGCGGTCAGATATCATCTTGACTGGTTCGCTCAGGAACTCAAATAGTCAGTCCGAATATCGATATACTCTTACGAGCAGCTAGGCGATGCCTCGCTGCTTTTTTATTGTCTCATATGCCTCCTGGATCTTTCTGAACTTCTCCTCAGCCGCTTTCTGAACTTCTGGACCGAGAGTAGCCACCTTGTCAGGATGGTTCTTCATAGCCATTCTACGGTATGCAAGTTTAACTTCCTCATCAGTTGCACTAGGAGTAATCTCCAGAACTGCATATGCAGAATCAGTATCCTTGTAATACATCGCTATGATTGAATCCGCATCAGAGGAATTGAGACGGATAGCTGATGCAATTGCCTCCAGGACAGATTTCTCCTCCTTACAGAAGTCTCCGTCAGCGTTTGCTATACCGACAAGATAGTGGAAAAGCTGCATTCGCTGAGAATAGTTCATGTATGATGCAATCTGGCCACCCACTGAATATATGTCAATGTTCTGACTGTTCAGCTGGTTAAGGATTGTCATGGCATCACCCACTGCCGCCTCACCGAAGTTCTGTCTAATGAATGACTTTACATATTCAAGTTCAGATGGATGAGTCTTACCATCTGCTTTTATTACTGCCGAAGAAAGAACAAGAAGACTGATAATAAAACTGTTCCTCTGCTCAGTAGCTGAATATCCTCCTGTTCTACCAGATGTTCTTTGATATGTTTGGGATGAGCTTGAACTATTATCTGCTGTTCCTCCTAAAAGGGAATCGATACCGGACTCTACCATAGATCCTATAAAGTACCACAACAAAGCCCCTATCGGTCCTCCTGAAACCCAGCCCCAAATACCGGCAAACCATTTAATTGCACCCATAGCTATACCACATTAACTGTATGAGTTCCGTCCTGGATACCTCTCTGATATCCAGCCTTATAACCTATCGACTGTGCGATACTGAATAGCCATATAGCTACAATGACCCAAAACACTGTCTTATAGATACGTCTTTTCCTTTCAGGAAGAAGACTCCAACCGTATCTGAACTTAGCATTGAAGTTATTCCACTTCTTAGATAGCCAGTCAAGAGGATTGGTAAATGGCTTCCTAGAAGATTTAGAAGACTTTGGCGGTTCTGCCTCGTAGACCTTCTTATCGGATTCCGCCTTGTGTTCTGGTTCGCTTCCTTCTACCTTAATCTCCACTTCCTCTCTCTGAACCTTACCATTGAATACAACATTGAGTCTAAGAGTGGTCTTGCCGCCATTAGACTTTGTGATTGTAATTCCGTAGCTGCCACTGTCAGCTAACTGAACATTATGTGATGAGAATCCATTGTCCACTGTAAGAGACACAGCGTCTGGACTATCACAGTCCCATGACACGGTCACCCAATCACCTACCTTGGCTCTTTTCTTATCAACTCGGAAATTAGTACTGCCCATAAGCACGCTAGTTTTGTCTGTTCGTTATTTACATTTTATGACAAGCAAATTGTGAACCACTTCGAAAACATGACTATTTGTCACTAAATGTTTTTTGTTTGTAGAAATAGTGCTACATTTATAAACACAATATTACTAATACTAAAACCAATACAAATACTAACACACTATGGCACTTGAAAAAACATTGGTACTTCTAAAGCCATGTACAGTTCAGCGTGGTCTCATCGGTGAGATCATCTCTATTTTTGAAAAGAAAGGACTCAGAATCGCTGGTCTCAAGATGATGCAGCTTACTGATGAAATCCTGTCAGAGCATTATTCTCATCTTAGCGAGAAGCCATTCTTTCAGAGAGTTAAGGATTCTATGATGAAGACTCCTGTTGTTGCTATGGCTCTTGAAGGAGTTGATGCAATTGAAGTTGTAAGAACTCTTGCTGGCCCTACTAATGGTCGTAAGGCAGCACCAGGAACAATCCGTGGTTCTTACTCAATGTCTTTCCAGGAGAACATCGTTCACGCATCTGATGGTCCTGAGACAGCAGCAGCTGAGCTCAAGAGATTCTTTAAGGACGAGGAAATCCTTGAGTACAAGCTCCCTACATTCGATGCACTATATGCATGTGACGAGTGGCAGTAGCAGATAACTAAAAATAGATACAAAAGACCCTGAAAGATCATATGCATCCTTCAGGGTTTTGTTTATTGATTGGGATACTTACAGTTCTGCAATTTGTTCAGGAGAAAGGCCGGTGCATTTTGCAATTACCTCAACTGACAGACCTTCTTTCTTCAAATTGGTGGCAATTTCAATGCTCTTTTCTGCAAGACCTTCTGCATGGCCTACTTGGATTCCTTCCTGAAGACCTTCAGCATGTCCTTCTGCACGACCTTCTACAAGACCCTCTGCATGCCCCTCTGCACGACCTTCTACAAGACCCTCTGCACGACCCTTCTGACGGGCATATTCCAAAGCCCCGATTCTGTCAATCTCGTTTACCATATCCGCCTAATTATTGCAACTGCTCAATCTGCTCATAAGGCAGGCCGGTGCATTTTGCAATTACCTCAACTGACAGACCTTCTTTCTTCAAATTGG
>JAKSJT010000276.1 GCA_024402125.1 Bacteroidales bacterium | reverse complement strand
TCAATTCATCATGCGAGAAAGGTCGTAAAGAGAGAACGGAATCTATGCAGTTGAATAGAATTGAACCTTCATTCTGGAAGAGCTGATTCGATGCGATTTCATCTGTTGAAACGAAGATCAAATTGATGTTTGTCTTTCTCTTTTTCTCGCTGATTAGAGATGCTAGATGGGACAAAACTTTGTAAGAAAGCAGATGAAACTGATCGATTACTACTGTGAATTTTTCTCTATCAGACGCCTCTAAAAGAAGACTAAAAACATCGGATAGAGACTTAACTGAAGGCGAGATTTCAAGGCCCAGCTTTAAGAAGATTTCCCTCTTAAAATCTCCCAGCATCAAACCCTCAGACTTATGTGAAACAAAGAGAAAAAGAACCTTGTATCCAGACAAGGCATGCCTGATTAGTGCCGTCTTTCCCACCCCAGTAACACCTGTCATAACCATAGTTCTGGAGTACTGTTCTTCAGAAAGCCATCTCAATCTACGTAACTCATTGATTTCCTTATCTCTAAGTACAAATTTCATAATTTATTTCACAAGGGTTAAATTAACTGCTGTAAACTAGTTTTACAAATATAGCTAATTTTCAACAAATTACATATAACAATTTAGGGGAAATGAATTAGCTTCATTCCCCCTAAATCCTATCTGCTGATAGGCTTGTTATGCCTTATTTCTCACAACCACAGATCCTGCAGAAGCATCTACTTCTATCATGGAATCTCTATGTATTGAACCTTCCAAAACGGCTCTCGCCATCTGGTTCACAAGGTCTTTCAAGATAAGTCTTTTCACTGGTCTTGCACCATAAGCAGGGTCATATCCATTCTCTACCATGTGGTCCTCAAAGGCTCTCGTGTAGCTAATGGAAACGCCATCTTCAGAGAGCTTTCTGGAGAGTTCGTTCATCTGAATTCTGACAATTTCTCTAATGTCATTTTTGGTCAAAGGCTCGAACATTACGACCTCATCTATACGGTTCAAGAACTCTGGACGAACGGTCATTTTTAGGACATCCATCACCTTGTTTTTACACTCATCAAGGATGTCTCTTCGCCTTGCAATTGCTCCCAAATCCACTTCTGGATTTACCCCGTTTTCACCCACAGATGGAAGCCTCTCCATATACCCTGAAATGATGTCCGATCCGACGTTTGAAGTCATGATCAAAATGGTATTTTTGAAGTCCACTGTCCGGCCTTTATTGTCGGTCAAACGACCATCATCAAGGACCTGCAAAAGCACGTTGAAAACATCCGGATGTGCCTTCTCAATTTCATCCAAAAGAACGACTGAATAAGGCTTTCTTCTGACCGCTTCAGTCAGCTGTCCACCCTCGTCATAACCGACATATCCTGGAGGCGCTCCGACAAGTCTACTG
This sequence comes from Bacteroidales bacterium, assembly GCA_024402125.1. Classification (GTDB taxonomy): domain Bacteria; phylum Bacteroidota; class Bacteroidia; order Bacteroidales; family UBA932; genus Cryptobacteroides. The sequence goes on along the minus strand of JAKSJT010000276.1, from coordinate 3,195 downwards.
ACTGTATGACGTTCCTGATATTCGCTCATATCGATACGTGTCATCATGGTCTCATCATTGAAAAGGAACTCAGCAAGAGCCTTAGCAAGTTCCGTCTTGCCGACACCTGTTGTACCCATAAAGAGGAAAGATCCGATTGGTCTATGCTCATTTGACAGGCCAGCTCTACTTCTTCTCACAGCATCCGCAACAGCTTCAATAGCCTGATCCTGTCCGACTACCCTTTTGTGAAGTTCATCTTCCATTCTAAGGAGCTTGATCTTTTCACTTTCAAGCATCTTACTTACTGGGATGCCTGTCCATCTGGCAACAACTTCGGCAATATCTTGTGGAGTTACCGCCTCCGTAATGATCGGATCAGTTACCTTGGACTGTTTGTCGAGAAGACCTTCAATAGTCTTTTCTAGCGTGGCAATACGTCCATATCTAAGCTCTGCCACTTTTCCGTAATCTCCAGATCGTTCTGCCGCCTGAGCTTCTAGCTTACAGTCCTCAATCTGCTGACGAGCGTTCTGAAGGTCTGTAAGAGTCTTCTTCTCATCTTCCCAACGGCTCATAAGCGCATCCCTCTGCTCATTAAGAGAAGAAAGCTCCTCTTCAATCTTATCCAGTTTCAAGGACACACCTTCCCTCTTAATCGCTTCCTTCTCAATCTCAAGCTGACGAACCTTACTGTTCAGTTCAGCAATCGGCTCAGGAACAGAGTTCATTTCAAGACGAAGCTTTGATGCAGCCTCATCCACAAGATCTATCGCCTTGTCCGGTAGAAATCTGTTAGTAATATACCTGTGCGATAGATTTACCGCTGAGATAAGAGCGTCATCTTCAATTCTAACACGATGATGGTTCTCGTACTTCTCTTTAAGTCCTCGCATGATTGCGATAGATTCAGCCGGAGACGGCTCATCTACCATAACCTTCTGGAATCGTCTTTCCAAGGCTTTATCCGCCTCGAAATACTTCTGGTACTCATCAAGTGTAGTAGAACCGATTGTTCTAAGCTCTCCCCTAGCTAAAGCCGGCTTAAGGATATTAGAAGCATCCATAGCTCCGCCGGAGCGTCCTGCACCGACTAGAGTATGTATTTCATCAATGAAAAGGATTATCTCTCCCATTGAATCAACGACCTCCTTGACAACGCCCTTAAGTCTTTCCTCAAACTCACCTTGATACTTGGCACCTGCAATCAGGGCTCCCATATCAAGTGAATATATTTTCTTGTCTTTCAGATTCTCAGGAACCTGTCCGTCAATAATCTTCTGTGCAATACCTTCTGAAATTGCAGTCTTGCCGACTCCTGGTTCTCCGACAAGAATAGGATTATTCTTTGTTCTTCTACTCAAGATTTGAAGGACACGTCTAATCTCATCATCTCTTCCGATTACCGGATCCAGCTTGCCCTTTGATGCCTCATCATTGAGGTTGATAGCAAATCTGCTAAGAAATTGAAATTTATTATTTTCCATAGTTAAAAACCCCTTTAAAATTACCTTTTCTCAGGGACGACTTATTCTAAGCAGAAATAGCCGTCTGTTCCTAAGAACAAACGGCTAAGAGTCAAAATATATTCCAAAGCCCTTTAAACTGACAATTTGTCAGCAATAAAGGTATTGCAGGAATTAGTTTGCTGGATTCTCTGAAGGAAGTGCTGTTGGAGCATCCTGCTGAATAGGTGCAGAAGGGAATTCTGGCATCTGCTCAGAAGCTGCATTCTCAATTCTGTTTGTAACATCAATAGATGCACCTGTTGTTCCAGTTGTGAATGAAGCAACTACAGAAAGAACGAGAATGAATGTAACGAGACCCCAAGTAAGCTTCTCAAGGATGTTAGCTGTCTGTCTAACACCGAAAGCCTGGTTTCCTGCAACGAAATTACTAGCAAGACCTTCACCCTTGCTGCTCTGAAGAAGAACAACGATTGTAAGAAGAATACTTGCAATAACTATTAGAACTGTAAGAACTGTGAACATATTTTAATTGTTTTTTCTTCTATAACTGATTTACTTGTCGTAATTTTTCGATAAGGGATGCAAAGTAAGCACTTTTTTCCGGATATCGCAAAATTAGTTTCGAATAAATAGCAGATGCCTGGGCATAATAGCCCTGTTCTATATAAATTTCAGCCAAAGTCTCTGTACAGAAATCAACGCCCTGACCCTTTTGAGGCGTTTCTGAAGATTCAGATTTGATCTTTGAGGCAAAATGAGAGAACACCTTATCCTCTTCTCTTCTAACCTTATCATACTGATCTTGTGTGAAGAAGTCACCGCCAACAACACGAACAGGTCTTTGGTCCTGTTTCTCTTCCTGAGGTTTCTCATCAATCTCCATGAACGACTTAAGAAGAGCCTCAACATCCTTATCTGAGTAATCTTGTGTCTTTGCCTTTCGAACCAGATCTGAGACAATCTCTCTAGAACCGATATAAAGAGCTGCTTCAGAGAACTGATTATCACCCCAACCAGATCCTGCGAGCTGTGACATTCGGACGCATAGCTCCTTGCGTGCAGAACCAAACCATGGGTACAGATTAACCACACCCATAAGTTCATCCATGTTCAAGGATGCTAGATCTATATATCCTGTACCTGCCATACTCTACTACCAATTAGCAACAGTTGAGTTGAAAATATCCTCGATAATCTTCTCTACAATCTCTTCACAGAGAGATGATTCAACGGCATCGAGTGAGTTTGTTGAATCATAATCTGCATATGCGGAGAAGTTCTTGTCAAAATCATCCTCCGGATATAGTCTGTTTGAGAACGAAATCTTAACTGTGACTGTCAATCTGTTCTGAGCTGCAACTTCCTGCGCTGTTACAGCTGTCGCTTTAACATCGTAACCGGTCACTTCTCCTGAAATCTCCATATCACCATCAATGTCAACCTGCTCCAAACGAGTAAGCTTCTTGTACTTATCTTTTAGGGCTTCTGTCAAATCATTGCTCAAAGTAGGGTTAACCTTCAATGCCTTATATTCAAAATAATTGATGGTAACCGTTTTGACATCCGGCTGAATGGATGTTCCGGAGAAAGAATATATACCACAAGAATGGAACAATGGAATACTAAGCAGAAGAACAACTCCTGCCACAATATGCGATAGTTTCAATCCAAACTTTACCATTATTCTATCCTTTATATAAGAAAACAAAAAAATTGTGTTTCTGTAGAGCAAAATCAAATCAAATAT
>JAKSJT010000275.1 GCA_024402125.1 Bacteroidales bacterium | reverse complement strand
ATTTAAATACATATAAATTTGTAAAACTTTATTATTTTCAAAATTCAAAAATTATTATAAAAAACTGTATTTTTATAATAATAATATGTCAATAATTAAAGAGCCAGAAGAATATCTATATCCTCCTTTGAAACTGGTTCTGATGTAAACTTACGACAACTCTTCCTAGAAAAGATAGTCTTAAGTGTTTCGTTAAGATTCTCTACCATCTTCCGTAATGAATTCTGCTTGCATCAAACTTATCCTTTGGCTGAGGGTCTCCCTCAGGATATCCTACTGGAACCACACAGTAAGGAACAACATTGGATGGAAGGCCCAATGAAGCTCTGATAGGATCCATCCTGTCATGATATGGATATGCGGCTGTCCATACTGCACCAAGACCTAGAGACTCTGCTGCAAGAAGGAAATTCTCTGTACAAGCTCCCATATCATCTCTCCATGTACCATTTGGCATAACAACTGGAGCAGGAGCACCCTGTGGCTGTCTTGTAACTGTTGTATCTGCACAGATTACTACCACTGCACTTGCATCCATGAATCTTCCAAGGTTAAAGTTTGCCTTAGAGAAGATCTCCTCATACTTGCTTGAATCCTCAAGCACAATAAAGCTCCAAGGACGAACATCCACGCCAGAAGGAGCTGCCATGGCTGCCTTTAGCATAACATCCATCTGCTCTTTTGTGACCTTCTGGTCTGTATAAGCTCTAACACTCTTTCGAGCCATAATGTTCTGAATAGAAGGATTATTCAAACTTGTATCAGATGCATTTGATACATTACTTCCGCATGAAGAAATTGTTATGGCTGCTATCGTAAGAGCCATGATACTTATAAGAATTCGTTTCATATATCTATTGTTAAAATTTATCTAGCAATTGGTCTAATTACAAATACGAAGTCCATCTCCTGTGGTTTTACAAGATATGCCTCCATTGGACGAGCTCCCCATGAGTTGTCTCCACCGACACCCATCTGCACCTTATCAAAACATACATTGGTTGTACCGGCAGCACGGTTATTCTCATATGCCTGAGCCTTTAATTCGAGAGAATGAAGGATTCTAGGAGAAGTCTTCTGCATCTCTGCATCCATCTGCTCAATACTGAACGGAAGTGCAGAAGCAGAGAACTTGTCATCTGATGATATCTCAAGACCGCAGTTGTTTCCATCTACAACTCTAAAATATCTAAGTCCTGTCTTAGTACCTGACTCCTGAGCTCTGACATATCCGTAATGATACTGCTCGTTTACACTCTGAGTATAGTGGTCTACCATCGCTGAAGTGCTCCTATCAGCGTAGTTCTCCCAAGGTCCCTTTCCATAGAAGTCAACAGTCGAGAATCCTCCTGGCATTGCGAGTCTCATTCCGAAACGGAACATATTAGCAGCCTTTGAGAGGTCTCCTGCATCTCTAAGAGACTCTGTCACTCTGACTGTTCCATCAGCATATACTTCATATGCCAGAACAATTATTGCCTTATTGTCAATTGGAGCGTACTCAGCACTAATAATCACACTTTGAGATGTGGGTTTTGCGACAGTAATCTCCTTTAACTTAAGTTCTGGATTTCTCCACATCTTCATCATCATCTGGAATCTTGCTCCAAGGTCATTCTCAGTAAGAGCTCTATTGAAGTTTGGTCTCAAAGGTTCAGAAAGCATCTGCTTTGAACCAACCTTATAGCTCTCAAGGAAACCTGTTTCCTTTGAGAATACTGCCTCCCAGTTTGAATATCTGTCCGCTGTTGTTCCACTATAAGAGAATTCACCAGAAACAGTAATCTTTGTTCCATTATCGAGCTTCATAGCCTTTGTTGGATTTGGAGCATATGCAGACTGCTTAGCCTCATGGATAAGAATCTGGTCATAAGATACCATCTCTCCAGCTTCTAGAATACCGTCAGCCTTCTTAAGGACATACTTCACATTGAGATAGATATCCTTGTCATCAAAGGCTGATGCTCCGTTTGAAAGAATCTCCGCACGAAGATCTCTCATATTGTAGCCAAGCGAAATCTCCTCACTCTGCTGAGGCTTAACTTTCAAATCATTCACAACGCCAGAAAGAACGTTCTTTCCATCCTCTGAGATAGTCCACTCGAGCCTATACTTTGACAAATCAACAAAGAAGTTCTCATTATAGACATTGATCTTTCCGTTCACTGCCATAGTTGAATCAGCAGATGTGTGGATGCTTCTATACTGATAACGTACCTCATATGCATGAGGGTGAAGGCTTCTGTCTGCTGCTATGACACCATTACAGTTAAATGTATTATCTGTTGGATCATAGTCATTCCAGTCACCACCGAAAGCAAACACATGGTCTGTTCCTGTTGCAGGATCTACATCTTTCCAAAGAGCCTGATCCTGGAAATCCCAGATACAGCCTCCCTGGTAAGAAGGGTACTTTCTAACTGCATCCCAATATTCCTTGAAGTTACCGATAGAATTACCCATAGCGTGAGCATACTCACACTGGATAAGAGGTTTTGCAGGATTGTTTGAAGCATATCTGATACAACCTGCAACGCCCATATACATTGGACAGTAGATATCTGTGTTTCTCTCAAGACCTGCTCTCTCATACTGAACTGGTCTTGAAGGATCATTTGCCTTGATCCAATCATAACACTCCACGAAGTTTGTTCCATTTCCAGCCTCGTTTCCAAGACTCCATATAATAACGCTAGGATGATTGAAGTCTCGCTGAATAAGCCTCTGGTCTCTCGCAAGATGAGCAGCCTTGTATGCCTCAACATTTGCAAGAGTAGCCTTAGGATCATAACCTATACCATGAGACTCAATGTTACCCTCATCGATAACATAAAGACCCCACTTGTCGCAAAGAGCCACCCACCTCGGATCATCCGGATAGTGACATGTACGAACAGTATTGATGTTAAGCTGCTTCATGACACGGATGTCGTTCTCCATCTCCTCTTCCGATATGACATATCCACCATATGGAACAAGTTCATGACGGTTGACACCCTTGATAAGGACTGGTTGACCATTAACAAGAAGCTGTGCATCCTTTACCTCAACAGATCGGAAACCGAATTTAATTTCTGTAGACTCGCATACTCCCTTTCTGTCATTGGCTGTAACTGTAAGAGTATAGAGATTTGGCTGTTCCGCACTCCAAAGAAGAACATCAGAAACCTTCTTCGCACTCTCAAGGAGAATGTTTCCTCTAGATGACACTTCGTATTTCTTCGCTACCGCCTCGCTGAATGTAGCCACCACTTTTCCAAATGGATCAGCAACTGAATACTCAACACTAGAAATACCAGGTGTGTACTCTGCTGTCACAGACAGGTTACCGTTCATATCGGCAAGCACATGTACATCCTCGATTCTTTTCTGCGGTCTGGCATATACATAAACACCTCTGGCGATTCCAGTGAACCTCCAGAAGTCCTGGTCCTCCAGGTATGCTCCATCACACCAGCGGACAACCACCAGCGCTATCGTATTCTCTCCTACCTTGACAAATTTTGTGATGTCAAACCTTGCCTCAAGCTTACTGTCCTGGCTATATCCGACTTCCTTTCCGTTTACCCAAACTTTGACATTTGAGGTAGCGGAACCGATACAAAGGCATATCTGTTTTCCGATCCAGGACTGATCAATCGTAAATGTCTTGCGGTACTGACCGACATAATTACGCTCAAGTGCAGGATATGGAGGATTATTCTTATAGTGACCCTTCCAGGCATAACCGATATTGAGATAAAGAGGATCTCCGTAACCATTGAGCTCAAGCATTCCAGGAACAGGGATATTGTTCCACGATGAATCATCATAATTCACTGCCTCAAATCCTTTCAATCTTCCCTCGATTGTCGGATTGAAATTAAACTTCCACTCTCCATTCAGCGACAGCGTCTTCTGCTGCTCTGAAGTGAAAGTTGTTGACATTGGCATTCTGTTAATCTCGAACACATTAGGATCCTGCCAATACTCCATAGAAGAAGTCTGAGCACTAGCTGCAATAGCCATTGAGCCGGCAATCAAAGCTGCAAATATCTGTTTCATATAAAACACGATTCGTTAGATAATCAATTTTAAAGGTACTCATTTAACTGATTATTTCCAAAGTCAATGACTATCATGCCAAGTCTGGTTTTTTCTTTCACAGAAAGAGCACCATCGGTTCCACCAAACTCAGTATTCCTACCAATGGTTATTTATAGCCATTGTGTGAGCTATAATATATTAGTAAGTTTGCAGCATATTTATTATCAATGGTTATTTAAAGCAATTAACATATGAACAGATTCTTCACAAAGGCCATCGCACTTGGCCTTATCGTTGGAAGCTTTGCTTCCTGCAAGAGCACACCTTCTGAGCCTCAGAGCGACTTCATTGATCCTGTTGCCGCAATCCTTAACGAAGGTGCTTCTTTGAACTTCTCTGACTTCGAGTGGACTCGTGAGCCTGCAAGCTGCAAGATTGAAGGAGACAGAATTGAGGTCGTAACAAATCCTGGAACTGACCTCTGGCAGAGAACATACTATCATTTCAGAAATGACAATGCTCCTGCATTCCAGATTTCCACAAAAGAAAAGTTCTTCAGTTTTGTTGTAAAGACAGACT
>JAKSJT010000274.1 GCA_024402125.1 Bacteroidales bacterium | reverse complement strand
GATATCCCGGAGGATGGTTGTGAATGGATGGAGGTTCAGGACGTACCTCATGGAGATATCAGAACAGTCTGGTACTTCTCAACTGTTCAGAATGAATGGAGACAGTTGATGGTGTATACTCCTGCAGGATATGACAAGGGCAAGGACAAATACCCGGTAGTATATATCCAGCATGGCAGTGGAGAAGACCACACAGGCTGGATGCGTCAAGGAAGAGTCGGGACCATTATGGACAATCTCATCGCAGAGAAAAAGGCTGTTCCTATGATCATTGTCAGTTCAAACAGCAACGTCACTCCATCCGGTATCAGTCCATCGGGCTACAGTTACGAAGCTATGCAGCCTTTCAGAGAGGAACTTCTAAACAATATCATACCGTTTATCGAGAAAACATACAGAGTTAAGAAAGGAAGAACTAATAGGGCAATGTGCGGACTATCTATGGGTGGAGGCCAATCTTTCTACATTGGTCTTAGAGTTCCTGAGGTATTTGCAAACATAGGCATCTTCTCTGCCGGAGTGTTCAGGTCTGAGACATTTGATATTGAAAAGGAGTGTCCTGGCATCTACACCGATTCTGAGAAGTTCAACAAGAACCTTGACCATTTCTTTATCAGTTGCGGCGAGAATGACCCTCGAATCACATCCACAACAAAAATCACTAAGGAGATGAAGGAGCTTGGAGTCGATGTTATCTTTAAGACCTATCCAGGTGATCATGAATGGCAGCCCTGGAGAAAGTCGATCCATGATTTTGCGCAGATGCTTTTTAAATAATAGTACCTGCCATACAGAACGGAAGAAATTGCGATTAATTGGAAATATTAGACAAAAAGTTCATACAAGTATTTGACATATTTGTACCAAGGATAATAAATAATCACTATACCGCTATGAAGAGACATCTTATTATCAGTGCTATTATCATATCTGCGCTGTCATTTAGCACAAAGGCTCAGCCTAAGATGCCGGAGCCTGTCTACAAGACTGACAAGACTACTGTTGAGTTTGTCGTTAGGGACTCTAAACCAATCCTTATGGATATCTATCAGTTCAAGAACCAGAAAACTGACGGAAAGCGTCCTGTATTCATCTACTCTTTCGGTGGTGCATGGATGATGGGTTCTAGAGTGGACGCCCTCTGCAATCCGCTATATGACCACCTCTGCGAAAAAGGATGGGTGTGCGTAGCCATTGACTACAGGCTTGGATCTGCTAGAGGAAGAGACGGAAAACCACTTATCAATGTTCCCGAAGGATACAACCCTTTCCAGTTCTCAATTGATATAGGAGTTGAGGATCTCTATGCAGCTACTGCATGGCTGATCAAGCATGCAGACGAGTACAACATCGACCCTGAGAAGATTGTGATTAGCGGCAGCAGCGCTGGTGCTATCAACAGCATGAACGCTGAGTACTACATCTGCACAGACCATAAGCTTGCGAAGGATAACCTTCCAAAGGGTTTCAACTACGCAGGAGTAATCCCAATGGCAGGAGCTGTGTACCTGACAGGAGAGAATGACACAGAGCTTAAATGGAGCAAGACACCATGCCCTATGTGCTTCTTCCATGGTTCTGCTGACCCGACAGTGACATTCGATATCGAAAGAGGAAGAGGAAGATTCGGCTATGGACCAAACTATATCAGCAAGCAGCTATACACAATGGATGTCCCTTATATGCTCAATGAATACAGGGATGGAGACCATGTAAATGCTCTTCTCGCTCTTAAGTGGTTCTGGAATGAGATTGACTCATTCCTTGACAGAATAGTACTCGGCGGCCAGAACATCAAGGTTCATTCAGTTGAGATCTCTCCTACTCCTAGGACTGATGCGAACTTCCTTGACACAGTTCGTCCTGGTCAGTATCAGGCAGTAAATGGAGGCGGCCGTGCCCAGGGCGGAGCTCCTGCTGCACCTCAGGGAGGCCAGAGACGATAGAGACAAAACATCAGCGAATAAATGCAGAAAACCTCGAGAGACCTTAAATCTTTCGAGGTTATTTCTTTTACTTTATCTTACAAAGGCACTATTATAACTCCTTGAAAAATGCCTCTCCCCAATCAACAAGGAGGTCATGTCCTGCATCATTAAGATGTGCATTATCATTAATCCACTGGAAGTACTTGCTCCTGAACTCCTGATCGTTCACTTTAATTCCGCTAGTAAATGCAGCATCCAGAACCTTGATTCCGTATTTACCACATGTCGAATGAATCATATCAATAACTTCAGGGAAGTTCGGCATATCAACCGCCCACGGTGTCACAAACCCTATTCCTGCCTTAGGAAACTTCTCCTTGATTCCCTTACAGAATAGATCCATTCTCTCTGTCAGTACCGTCACCGAATCCGGATTGCTGATAAGATAATATGCATCATTGTGACCAGCAACTACGACCACGTAATCAGCCTCATCACTCATCTCTGTATATCTTTCCACCATCGCCTTACCAAAGCCCTCAGAACTTCTGTCAAAAGCGATACTGCTACCATTGATGCCGTAGTTATTAAACCTCATACTATGACGTGCAGCAGCCTTATAATGCCAGGTCTTCTGCATAGGCTGAAGGTGATTGCGGACATAACTGTCTCCGATGATACTGATAGTCTTTCCAAAGAGCTTATCGCTCAGATCAAATGTCTGTTTCCCACCAAACGGATCTATGTTAATGTATCTGGTATCACCATTAACTGTAACCTTCACTGTGAGCGGCTGATGGTATAGACTAGGATCCAAAGTACAGTAAGGACTGATTGAGAGGGTATTACCTGACTTTGACACCTTGATTGTACAGTTGTCCCTTTCTGCGATGTATGATGCCACCTGAGCAAAAGTACCAATCCACACCGAATCTCTCTTCATCGATACTTCCTTGTAGAAATCCCAAAGGACTTTAGGGTTATCCCATCTGTCATATGCGTAATTGATACTGTGAGTCATGGTAACGCCCCATTCACCGTTATCGATTACCTTTCTAAGCCATCCCATCAGACTCTCAGGAGTTGAGTGAGAATCAGCCTGACCTTGAGGTTCCTGATAGGTTCTGACACCGACTCTTCCTTCCATACTGATATCAATGACTTTCTGGTTCATTGCATTGAATGGGAATGCAAGTGTAATAGGTCTTACACCTATCTCCCTCTCTATCGCATCGTCATTCAGAGTTATCTCTCTTCTGATTGTTTCTTCATCCTGCTGCGAGAGATTAAGATGAGACCACCCATGATTGGATATCTCATGACCGGATGCAGCCATCTCCCTGCACTGATCCCATGATAATCTAGGAGCATAGTCATCCTGCTCGTAGATAAACGCTCCATTAACCCAGAACGTACCCTGCATGCCAAGCATGTCAAGTTGCCTTGCCACCTGAGTATAGTGGTCGACTATACCGTCATCGAAGGTAAGGCTCACTGCTGCCTGCCGACCTTCATAATATTGGCAAATCTCGTAATCGATATTGGAGCACGAGCAGATGGAAAAGATAAAAAGGGACAAAAGCCCTGGTACTGTAAAGAGTCTATTCATGATTTGTCAAGTTTACCTGTTAGAGAGGACAAGATACAAAAAAATGATGGATGGTTCGAAAACCACCCATCATCTAAAATATCTAAACTAGAAATTAGTCAGCGAAATATGTGTTCTTAACCTGGTTGATAAGAGCCTGGATTCCAGGGAAGTTAGATACGATCTCCTCGTACTCATCGAAGAGTGTACCAGCCTCATAGCTCTCTGTTGCCCATGTCATAAGCTGCTCAAGCTGCTGGTTTACAGCGCTGATAGCAGAAAGAGCTTCCTCGTTCTCTGCTTCATTAGCAAGCTTTACAAGATTTGTGAGCTGCATCTGATACATCTCATACTCACCGAAGAATGCCTCGAATGCTGAGTCGTTCTTAGCCTGATCTACTGCATCAAAGAATACATTCTGAGCCTGTGTCATAGCGATCTGGATAGGCTCGAACTCCTTGTAGATCTGATCAAGATCATCAGCGAGAGTTACCTTTGACCAGCTCTCCTCAGCCCATGTCTGGCGTGTCATGATCTGCTGAGAGATACCGCTGAAAATAGCTGTGATTGAATTGAAAGTCTCCTCGTCAAGCCAAGCTGCCTCATCCTCGTTGTAAACTGTAGAGTTCATCATCTGAGTAAGCTGCTTGTTAAGGCCCTCGATTGCGACAGAGATCTCCTCCATAGCAGCGTCATTGTGAGCAGCAGACATCTGGTCATTGAACCAGTTCATGTACTGGGTAAGAAGGATGTTAACTTCCTCGAATGTTGAAAGAATCTCATCAAGGTCAGCAGCGAGTGTACCAGCATTGTAGCTCTCCTCAGCCCATGTCTGCTTTGTAGCGATAGTCTGGTCGATAGCAGAGAGATATGCAAGAGCCTGATCCTCGATTTCCTCTGTAATGTATGGCTTGTTCTCCTCATTGTTAAGAGTAACGTTCCTTACCATTGTAACATTCTTCTGGAGCTGCTCAAGCTCAGAAGCAAAGAGCTCATAAGCCTTATCCTCCTTGATAGCAGCTACACCGTCATCAAATACATTCTTAATCTGAGTAAGCTGGATGTTGATCTCCTCGAATGTTGAAAGAATCTCCT
>JAKSJT010000273.1 GCA_024402125.1 Bacteroidales bacterium | reverse complement strand
TATTATACGGCGTCAGAGACGCTGCTTAACTTTCAAAAATTTAACGAACTATTGTGAACATAAAAATGGGAGGGAAATTAATATTTCTCTCCTTTTTTGTTTAAAAATGCAATGCTATTTCTGTAGTTCCTGAAACCTAGGATGTTAGAAATTCTCAGAGCAGCTTCCACCTATTTTAGTGGCATTCTAATGGCTTGAATGAGACATTTCCGTGGGAAAATAATACAAGTTTTTAGGATTATTATGAATCCTTTAGGGATACAAACTTTGTAATTTTGATAAAGCCAACACTGTTTGGGAATATTGTATCATCCACGAATTGATAATACTGTTATGAAAAGATTATTTCTAGCGCTATCTTTTTTTGTTCTTTTTGCATTCTGCTCATTAGCTCAGCCTAAGGTTGACAAGAACTACGATTGGGCGATGTTCGATAAATATGAGGCAGCAAATGTTGAAGTCACAAAATCACCTGATGTGATCTTTATGGGAGATTCCATCACTGAGTTCTGGGCTGTCCAGGATCCTGACTTCTTTGAGAACAACCCAAATTTTCTTTGTCGAGGTATCAGTTCTCAGGTCACAGCACAGATGTTGGCTCGTTTCCAGAATGATGTCATAGACCTTAATCCAAAGGTTGTGGTTATACAGACAGGAACCAATGATGTCGCTAAGAATAATGGAACAATCTCTTTCCCAAATGTGGTTAAGCAGATTAAGTCAATGTGTGAGATTGCCCGCCTTCATGGAATCACTCCTGTTATTGCATCTATTACTCCTTGCAACAAATTCTTCTGGATGCCAGAAGCAAGGCCTGGCAAGGATATCATTGAGCTCAATAAGTTGATCAAGGAATACGCAATCTCAGCAGGTATTATCTATGTTGATTATCATTCTGAAATGACCGAACCTGATGGTGCGATGCCAGCTGCTTATTCAAAAGATGGATGTCACCCTGTTCAGGCCGGATATAAAGTAATGGAGAAGATCGTTATGCCTGCAATTCAGGCTGCACTGGCGTTGTAATCCTTCTGAATTGTCCATTGATGGGAAAACTATTCTTATCGATATTATCTGTTTTATTTATTCTCTTGCTTGGGTCTTCGTGCTCTAGACAAGAGAAGTATCTTATTGGCGTTTCTCAATGTAGTGAAGACGATTGGAGAACTGCTGTCAATGATGAGATACTCATGTATGCAGATTTCTACGATAATGTTGATGTTATTATAGAATCTGTGAAAGATAACTCTCAGCAGCAGATTGAAGCAATTGAGAGATTGATTAAGAAGAAAGTGGATCTTCTTGTCATATCCCCAAATGAATCTACTACTCTTACACCTATAGTTACAAAGGCTTTCAAGGCTGGTATTCCGGTAATTCTATTTGATAGAAAGATTGACAATAATCAGTATACAGCATATATCGGTGGAGATAACTTCCAGATTGGTCAGTTGGTTTCAAACTATCTGAACACCTATTCATTCAGGGATGGAGCTAATTTGGTGCTCATTCGAGGAACGGAGGGTTCTACAGCAGACCTTGAACGATATGAAGGCTTCATGGAGGGAATAAAGTCCGGCTCGAAGTTCAACATCGTTGCTCAAGAGTTTGCGAACTTTACCAGGGAAACAGCCGAGTATGTAATGAAGATGGTCCTGGATCGTACACCTCATCCAGAATCAATCAATGTAGTGTTTGCCTTCAATGACCGAATGGCAGCCGGAGTCAGTGATGCATATGCTAAATATTATCCGAATCTTCCTTTGCCGATGATTATAGGTGTTGATGCCATTGCCAATGCAGAGTGTGGTGTCAATCTTATTACAGATGGTGTCATATCAGCTTCTTGTGTGTACCCGACAGGCGGAAGTAAGATTATTGAAACAGCGAGGGCAATTCTGCTGGGACAACCTTATGAGAAAGAGACAAACATGAGTTCTTTTCTCATTGATCAAACAACGGCTAGACTTTATCTCCTTCAGGCCTCTCAGATTCAGGAGAGGCAGAAGCTGGTTCAGGATCTTAACTCTAAAATTAGTGTGAGTGCTGAAAATGCAACTAAACAGGAAAGGTTCGTTTATGTCCTTTTTGCACTGATTCTGATTTCAATAGTAGCATTGTTCTTCCTCATTAAGTCTTCTCGTAGAGAAATGGCAATCAATAAGCTTCTTAATGAGCAGAATGCCCAGATTAAGGAGAAAGTTGATGAGGTGGAATCCCAGAAGCGTGATATTCTCAGCCTTTCTGAGAGCCTTGAGGAGACGATGCAGGCTAAACTTGCGTTCTACACCAACATTTCGCATGAATTCAAAACGCCTCTTTCTCTTATCAGTGGACCAGTGAATGATTTGCGTGAGAATAAGAGCCTTGATGAAGACACCAGAAATAAGGTTGAAATTCTTTACCGTAATAGCAATAAGCTTAATAGATTGATTACAGAGTTACTCGATTTCCGAACAATCGAGAATGATAAGATAGCGATCAATTACATGCAGGGAGATTTCAAGGCTCATCTTGAGAATATCAGCGCTCTGTTCGCTGATGCTATTCAGCGTAGAGGGATTACATTCCAGTTCCTTTCAGATGGAGCTAATTATGTGTTCCCGTTCGATCCTGTTAAGATTGAAAAGATCTTCACGAACCTTATGTCTAATGCATTCAATCACGTTGACAACAAAGGTCGAATTACCGTCAATCTCTCTGTCAGCGGAGAAGAAAAGAGCAGGCAAGTGGTAATATCTGTATTCAATAGTGGATCCTTTATTCCGGAGGAAAAGCGTGAACTTATCTTCCAGAGATTCTATACTCTTGACAAGGATCAGAAAGGAACAGGTATTGGTCTTGCTCTGACAACAGCCATTGTTGAGGCTTTGGATGGAAGTATCGCCGTGGAAAGTGAGGAAAAGAATGGAACGACATTTATTGTCAAGCTTCCTATTCATGATTCATTGTATACCGATTCTATCATTGATCCTAGAAACTATTCTCCTGATTTTGCGAAAGTTAAGATTGGAACTATCGCTGATGAAGAGGATACGGATTCATTTGAAGAGGACTTCGGAAATCCAAATGGACCACTTGTTCTGGTCATTGAGGATAACTACGACATGAGAGTATACATTAAGTCAGTACTTAAGTCCAATTATAAGGTCATTCTTGCGAAGGATGGTGATGAAGGTATTTCTAAGGCTATCAAGAATATTCCATCAATTATCCTATGTGATATCATGATGCCTGGAAAGGACGGCTATGAGGTTTGTACAGCATTAAGAGCTAACTCTGTTACTGAGGACATTCCGATTATCCTTCTTACTGCATGTTCTATGGATGAACAGATTAGTAAGGGATATGAGTGTGGAGCAGACTCATATCTCCAGAAACCGTTCAGTGTTCGAACACTTAAGGTACGTATCTCCAAACTACTCGAGAAGGAGAAGAAGGTTCAGGCTGCTATTAAGGGAGATTGGCTTATCGGTCGAGATACGTCAGGCCTTAGCCAGGATTCAAATGAACTGCTCGGAAAGATTAAGACATATGTGGAAGAACACATTCAGGATGATATCAGCATTGACGCTCTAGTGAAGTATATCGGATGCTCAAAGTCCAAGTTCTATAGAGATATCAAGGAGGTAACTGACTATTCTACTACTGATATGGTTAATCTTGTAAGACTGAGAAAGGCTGTAGATCTTATGATTCACAGTCATATGAATATCAGTGATGCGGCATTCAATTCCGGATTCTCATCACCTTCCTATTTCTCAAGAATCTTCGTGAAATACTATAACGAGAGACCAAAGGAGTATATTAAGCGAGTTACTAGCAATTCTTAATCGTCCTTATTCTATCTTAATACAAGAAGGTGGCATCCAATCATGATGATTAGGGTGCCATCTTCTTTTAACGTCTTTCTATTATAATTGTTTTTCGATTGCGCTAGTATTCGAGTCTAGTCACTGTCAGATCTGTAACCACGAAGTCTCCCTTGTCAGATATCAGTTCAATCTTGTTGTATGGTGAAGTTGGGAAGACAAGGTTTGTCATTGCGATCTTTCCTCCGTCAACAAAGATTTCAAGGGATGAATTGTCACAGAGAACCTGCATGTTATGACTGCCAGTAAGGTTGATTGGAGCCCATGTGGCAAGAGCAAAGTCGTTGACATAGTTCATTGAATTTGTCTTTCGTCTGTCGTGGTTCTCAATTTCATGGGTAGTACTGTTCTCTCCGAAATCTACAATACCGCTCTTTGTTCTATCCATCACGAATCTCTTGGTTTTACCGTCAAAATAGAGGTCAACATACTCACCTTCATCGTTTGAAAGTCTGAAAGTAGACTGGCCCTTTGAGAGTGATGCAATCTTTGCGTTGATTTCGTATGCTCCGTCAGTTTTCTCATACATCTTGACAGCACCGCCATTGACTGATGCAGAGAGGGTAGTGGTCTCTTTTTCAAGGACAGAAAGCTCAGCAACAGGGTTTACACTAACATAGAACTCTTTTCCTTCCTTGTAGAGACCAAGGACTCTAGGGAATGAGTTGGCACTTCTGAAGTATTTTGTTGGGACTATAGCACCATACTGCCAGTTGCTCATCCATGGAACTGCAACGACTCTGTCTTTACT
>JAKSJT010000272.1 GCA_024402125.1 Bacteroidales bacterium | reverse complement strand
TCTCCTAGTTGATGTTGTTGTTAACTTTGCATAATACTGTCATATGCCACTTATAGCCCCATCACTGCTTGCAGCTGATTTCCTTCGTCTTGATAAGGCAGTTGAAGTAGTAAATAACAATGCGGATCTGTTCCATCTTGATATCATGGACGGAACACTTGTCCCTAACATATCATTCGGATTCTCAGTAGTAGAAGCTGTAGCACCAGTTGCAAAGAAGCCAATGGATGTCCATCTTATGATTGTTCATCCTGAGAAGTATATTGAGAAGTTCGTAAACCTGGGAGCATCTATGATAAGCTTCCATCTAAGAGCATGTGACAGGGACGGTCTCAATCCATTTGAGATTCTGGACCAGATTCAGAGCTATGGAGTGAAAGCAGGTATCGCTATCAATCCTGATGTGCCGGTTGAACGTCTTTACCCATTCATCCAAAAGGCGGATTACTTCGTTCTGATGTCTGTTTATGCAGGCTTTGGAGGACAGAAGTTCATCCCTGAGACTCTTGACAAGATCAAGGCTCTAAAGGCTGAAGCAGAACGTCAAGGACTTCCTTGCTGCATAGAAGTGGATGGTGGAGTATCTCCATCAAATTCTGGTATGCTGACTGAGGCAGGAGTAGATATACTAGTGGCTGGAAGTTCTGTTTTCAAGTCAGATAATCCTGCAGAAGTTGTTTCTCTTCTTAAGGGTTAACCACTCTGATTATATCTTAATTTCCAATTTAGATAATATAAGATATCTCTTTGAAGGCGAATTCTTTGAGTTCGCCTTTTTCTGTTTCTACGACTAGCTGTCCGAAGTCGGTTATGCTCTTGATCCTGGCCTTGAACTGCTCCGAAGTTGCACAGTCCGTGTATGTGTGCATCTGATCTATTCTATACAGACCGTCCAGGTAGTCTTGCTTGACAATTTCAGGGCTATCGAGAAGCTCAAACTTTGATGCAATCAGTGCACACAGCTCAGCTAAGGATTCTTCAAGATTGTAGGTCTGCTTTGTCAGAAGAGTCATAGATGTAGGATTGACAAGCTCTGGCGGGAACTCGTCCTGATTGACATTGAGGCCTATTCCGACAACTGAGTATGCGATGCATCCGTCAGGGGAGAGACCATTTTCAATCAGCATTCCACATATTTTCTTGTTTGATACGTATATATCATTAGGCCACTTGATTTTGGCATTGATGCCTCTGGACCTTAGGAAGTCCCTGACTGCAATTGTGACAATCTCACTGATGATAAATTGCTTTCTGGCGGGCATTTTTCCTAAAGTTGCTGACACTTTGTCAGTATTACCCTTAAGCATCATCGAAAAGGTAAGGTTTTTGCCTTTAGATATTAACCAGGAATTACCGCGTTGTCCTCGCCCTGCAAATTGATTTCTTGCGGCGATTACATCCAAATCGGAATACTCGGAGACATTTCTGAGCATCTGGCTGTTTGTTGAGTCCAACTCATCGTACCAGAGTATGTTCAAAGTGCTTTCCATACCTTTAAATTTTGTTTATTTATTTTATATTTGCATAAGCAAAAATACGGATTTTTTTATGATTACTCACGACCTTCGTGTATTAGCAGACGCAATGTTGGACAAGAAAGCCAACAATGTCGTTAAGATTGACCTTAGAAAATTAGGCACAGCTATAACTGATTACTTTATGATTTGTGATGGTGAGTCAACCACAAAGGTTGCTGCCATTGCTGACAATGTCATTGAAAAGATGGCTGAACTTGGCCGTAAACCTATCCGCATGCAGGGAAAGGAGAACGGTTTCTGGATCATCATTGACTACGGTGATATTGTTGCACACATATTCTTACAGCAGTACAGAGATTTCTATAGACTAGAGGATCTTTGGGCAGGTGCTGATAGAAAGGAGTACAAGGCTAAATAGCTAAATAATTGAGAAATGTCAGATAATCTGAATAACAATGACCCTGAGAAGAAAATCATTAGGGTCCGTTTTAACTTGTCCTGGTTGTATCTGCTTCTTATTGCAGGTATAATCTGGATGTTGTTTACCAAAGATGTCGCTAATCCTCAAAAGATAGAATGGGCTGAGGTTCAGTCCATGTTCAGGGCAGGCGACCTTAAGGAGATCAAGTTCGTCAGAAATGATTTCAAGGGCGAGATTACTGTCCTTCCTGAAAAGATCGGCAAGTATGCTGACAAGTTCGGTGGGGTAGTGCCATCAAAGTCTCCTCATTTCACCTTCATGGTATCAACGAAGTTTGATGCTGAGAAGGAGTTTGCTGAACTTAATGCTGAGCTTTCAGAAGACAATCAGGTTCTTGTTATAATGGAGAATGACTCCAAAGCATGGGGTCAGATTCTAGAGTGGCTCATTTTCCCTCTCATGCTCATCCTTATGTGGGTATGGATGTTCCGTGGCCTCGGTAAGAATATGGGCGGTGGTGGAGCCGGCGGTGGCATCTTCAATGTCGGAAAGGCTCCAGGAAAGCTCGCTGACAAGGATCAGGTTAAGGTTACATTCAAGGATGTTGCTGGTCTTTATGGTGCCAAGGAGGAGGTCATGGAAATTGTTGACTTCCTTAAGAACCCATCAAAGTATACTTCACTTGGTGGTAAGATTCCTAAGGGAGCACTCCTTGTAGGCCCTCCAGGAACTGGTAAGACCCTTCTCGCAAAAGCAGTTGCTGGTGAGGCTAACGTTCCGTTCTTCAGCATCTCAGGATCGGATTTCGTGGAGATGTTCGTAGGTGTAGGTGCATCACGAGTAAGAGACCTTTTCCGTCAGGCTAAGGAGAAGTCTCCATGCATCGTTTTCATCGATGAGATTGATGCAGTCGGTAGAGCTAGAGGTAAGAATGTCGGATTCTCATCAAATGATGAGCGTGAGAACACTCTTAACCAGCTTCTTACAGAGATGGACGGTTTCGGAACAAACAGTGGCGTTATCGTTCTTGCAGCAACTAATAGAGCTGATATTCTCGACAAGGCACTTCTTCGTGCAGGTCGTTTCGACAGACAGATTCACGTAGAGCTTCCTGAGCTTAAGGAAAGAGAGGAAATCTTCCAGGTTCACCTCAAGGGTCTTAAGCTTGCTGAGGACTTTGACGTTGAGTTCATGGCTAAGCATACACCAGGATTCTCAGGAGCTGATATTGCAAATGCTTGTAATGAGGCTGCTCTTACAGCTGCCAGAAAGGATAAGAAGGCTATTGACAAGCAGGACTTCCTTGATGCAGTTGACAGAATCGTTGGTGGTCTTGAAAGAAAGAGCTCTATCCTGACTGATATTGAGAAGAGATCGATCGCTCATCATGAGGCAGGTCATGCTCTTGTCAGCTGGGTTCTTCCTTATGCAAATCCTCTGTTCAAGGTTACCCTTATCCCTAGAGGACAGGCTCTTGGTGCAGCTTGGTATCTCCCTGAGGAGAGAAAGCTCTGGACAAAGTCACAGATGATGGATGAGATGTGCTCACTTATCGGTGGTAGAGTTGCTGAGGAGATCCTTAACGGAGAGCCTTCAACAGGAGCTCAGAATGACCTTGAACGTCTCACCCATATGGCTTATGGAATGGTTCAGTTCTACGGAATGAGCGAAAAGGTAGGTCTATTGTCATACTATGACTCTACTGGCTCTAGAGGCTACGACCTTACAAAGCCTTACAGTGAGAAGACTGCTGAGCTCATGGATGAGGAGGTTAAGAATCTTGTTACTGAGATCCATGACAAGACATATGGAATTCTTACTACATACAAGCAGCAGTGGCTTGAGATGGCTGCTCTACTTATCGAAAAAGAAGTTATCTTTGCAGAGGATGTAGAAAAGATCCTTGGACCTAAAGTAAAACCAGCCGGACTGGCACCAACTGTAGAAACTTCACCAGAGACTGCTCTAGTAGATGAGACTTCAGCTACTGAGTCAGCAGAGGAAATTAGTGAATAAGAAATCCATCTTTTCGATGAATACAACAGTTAAAAGAACTATTTCAGGAGCAATATTCGTACTCGTTATGGTACTATGTATGCTCTGGAATCAATTCTCTTTTGCAGCGCTCATGGTATTTATCATGAGTTGTATGATATACGAGTTCTGTCAGATTACCATAGGAAAGAGTCATATGCTTTCCCAGTGGATGACTATTTTCGCGGGAGCGGTATTCTTTATACTGATATTCTTCCATGCGGGTTACGGCCTTCATGTGAAGTATGTTGCTCTGGCGATAGTACCGGTGTTCTTCCTGATGATTCATTCATTGTATGTGAAGGATAAGACTGATTATGGCAAGTACTCCAATATGTATACTGCACTTTTGTATGTCGGAGTACCGATGTCATTGTCGAATCTTATAATCTTCACACATCAGGAGTATAACGGACTTCTTATGCTCTGCTTCTTTATTATTATCTGGGCAACTGATGTAGGAGGTTATTGTTTCGGACTTACATTCGGAAAGAATGGCAAGAAGCTCTTCCCATCTATTTCTCCAAAGAAGTCATGGGCAGGTTTCTGGGGCGGAATGTTCCTTGCTGTTTTTGCAGCATATGTTCTTACTAAGACTGGACTTCTTCTTGCTCCTGATATGACAACAGGTATCCCTTCTAAGACTCTTCCTCTCTATCATTGTGTAGGACTCGCTGTCAGCATGCATATCGCTGG
>JAKSJT010000271.1 GCA_024402125.1 Bacteroidales bacterium | reverse complement strand
GTTGCCCACTTCGTTCTGGCATTCTCGCCAAAGGATGCAGCACTGCTCGATGACAGAAAACTTGAACGAATCGTCCGTGAGTATCTCAGGCGCATGGGCTACGATGACAATCAGTTCGTCGCGTTCAGACACTTTGATAAAGAACATCCTCACGTACACATCGTAGTCAACAGAGTCAACAACCGAGGACTATGCACCAAGGACTCTCACGAGAAAGACCGAAATGTGAAGGTCTGCAAGGAACTGACACTAGAGTATGGTCTTTACATGGCACGAGGGAAAGACGAGGTCAAGGAGAAGCGGCTTCGAACCATGGATGCAATCCGCTATCAGATGATGCATTGTGTACGCGAGTCTTTACAGGTCGCTGACAACTGGAAGGAGTTTCAGGAGGATCTTGCGAAAGTCGGCATTCGCTGCAACTTTCGTTTTAATCCTGCGAACTCAGCCATCGAGGGTATTTCGTTCACAATCGCTAAAGACAAGGTCAAGAACAAGAAGGGCGAGTCGAAGATGCGACACGACATTTCCTTCAGCGGAAAGCAGCTTGACCCTTCTCTTACTCTCAACAAGCTTTGCGAGAAGCTGGGAAATCCAGTCGCTATCGTACACCAACAGACTCACGACATGTATGAGGATTTACGCGAAGACTGGTATGACTCGCACAACGGCATCGAGGTTCAGAGGATTGACGAAGTCTTTCCTGAACTCAACGACCTCTTTCCGTGGCAAGCCAACCAGCCTGTCAATGAAGCTCCAGAAATGGAGGGCTCAGGTTTCTCCATTTTCCCTACCATCATTGATAGTCTTTACAAGACAGCAGATGACATTGCGGATGCTGGCAATGGCTGTATCTATGTCGGATTGCAGATCATGGGAGAACTATTGCTCCAACCTTATCAGCCAGTACTTTCTACTGGAGGCGGAGGCGCCAGTTCATCCAAGTTGGGTTGGGGGGACGATGACAAGTATAAAAAACGACATAACGTTTATCGAAGCCGTGGCAAAGGTAGCGGCTGGGGTTACTAATTTTTAAGTTCTATAATTATGGCTAAGAAAGATGAAATTATTGAAGACATCCTCGACAATGTGGATGATCACGAGAAGAGACTGAAGACACTGGAGAACGGTATCAAGCAGATACTGGAGTTGCTACAAAAGATAGGTGGCGAATCACCACCCCAGAAGAACACCCAGCCAGCTCAGTCCAATGTCAAGGTTGAGTACAAAGACCTAGAGAATGCTGTCTATGACGGCATGGCTGAGTACTTTAAGGCCAATCCACAGGTGGCTGGTGGACTTGATCAGGAGTCAATCAAGAAGGTCAGCAATATATGCTACAACAACTACCAGAAGGTTTTAAAGGAAATTAAAGAAAAATATCAAGCAGAGGTTGACAAGAAGTCTGAAGAAGACGATAAGAAGCGTGATGCACTCGGCATTCGAACCCAAGATCAAATTTCCGAGTGGGCTCCTGAATACTTAGATTATGTTGTAGGTATTTTGCGCTTTATCGCCTATCATTGTATAGATGTAGATGATACTCCAGAACATGCTCACGAATTTCTTAGAGTAGTCGGCAATGTACTGGCAGGAATCACCAAGACTCCAGATGCGCCGCCACCGACATTGAAGGCATGGCTGTTTCACAGATGGAAGCAGTTCAAGGCTAACAACCGAAAGCGAAAAGGCTTCTTCTATGTGGTATTGCTTCTTCTGGGATTAGCTTCTCTTGTGTTCATCAATGAGTATCAGAGCGCAGTCATGGATCTTGACCGAACCAACCGTATCTTTTATAAGAACGTCATTCTGAACGAACGGAGTGCGAAGGAGTATCACAAGTTAGATTCGCTCATTCATTCAAATTCTTTCTTCAAGACGTATAGGACTTTGGATGATTGATGCTTTTCTGCTTTACATCGTAGTTCGCCCTGTGTCTGGATTCTATGCCAGACATAGGGTTTTATCTTTTGATGGGAAAGCCAGGTTGAGGACATTGTCGCCAAGGAATACCTCATCATCTTCAAGTCACTACTCTAGGTGGTTTTTCATCCGTCCATGTGCTTGACTCGGCAATCCTATCGAACAGAATTGACAATGTCTGAGAAACGCTTTATGGAAGACCAAAGGAAGACTGCATGAGACAGATCCTTCTGAGAGAATAAGGTATCTTAGAACGGTAATGTATCTTTGTTATCAGGCAGTTAGAGAGAAGGGGTACAATAGAGATACAAATCATGCAAAACTGACTAAAAAAAAGCCCGACTTTTCAGCCGGGCTCAGATTGGTTAGTTTATTTCAAATCCAACCTTTATCTTCATCATAAATTGCAGGCTCAACATGATTGTCAGCAACGATTTTGTCAAAGACAGTCTGATCAAATACTGTTTTATAATCTGCGTCAACTCGAAGAAGACGAGACATAAGAGTCCAGGCATATCCAGAGTCATAACGACTGATAGTCCTACGATATACACCACCAGGATATGAAACACCCCAATTCTTACATTGAACTATTGGATTTACGATTAGGTTAGCTACAGATGAACTTCCATCGTCCGCAGAACCATAGATGTCAGATTTGGCAAGGTCTGCCATGACCTGTGACTGGTCTGTAATCTCACGCTTTCCATCAACTGTTTTAATATCTTCTTTCCAAGTATCACCCTCTTTCGTAAATACTCGCCATCCAGTGACTTCATATGCGCCAATATAGCCAGCGCCGCCAGTTCGGAAGAGGAAAGCAATATCCCCAAGGTTAACCTGTTTTACAAGATTAGTTCGCCAAACCTCTCCATATTCAACCAAGCTTAGCTCTTTCAAACCTTCTGCCAAAGCCGTGATTTGCTTATTAGCATCCCATGCGTTGAAATGCCAGGTTTGTTTCTTGATTACATGAGGATGCTTTGGCTCTACATCTTCAACCTCTGAAATGATATTGTCAGTAGTTGAATGAACCTCATCTGATTGAGTCTGTATTACTGGTTCTTGAATCTGAGGAATTGCAGGAACATTTTGCTTATCTTCAATTGGAGCGAGGTTAAACTGAAGCCACAATTTTGTTATGCTTGAAGCATCTGCTTTGTCCAGTTCGTCTTGCTTTAGATCATCTTGCAAAATTTTAGTAATCTCAGAAAAAGCGGTTATATTATCACGACGTATTGTTTGAATATCAGCGGTTTCGTCGTTAGGATCATACAACTTGATTTGAGCGACTTTCTCAGCAAGGACACTAATGTTCTTGTTGTTGAGATAGAAGACCAACTTGCGGAATGCTTCACCTCGAAGGTCGCGTAGTTCCTGTTCTTCTACAATATCATCCTCGATAGTTTTCCACATTTTTGACACAAAGTCAGAATATACGGCAATCTTGCTTTCATAGATTTTGATATTCTTATCTTTGGCTTCCTCCCTTTCATTCAAAAGGATCTGTTGCTTACTTTGTTCTTTAAGCAGCATTGCCGTAATCAACGCTGTGATTACGGCACCAAGACAAGCAGCAACAATTTGGAATGCTAATTCAAAACCTGTATATAAGTTTAGTATGAGCATAACAAAGCAAAAGGTGATGGCGAGTATGCCCATTATCACCCAAGGATTTATCTTCTTCATAGCTAATTATTGTTATCTCGCAGGACGAGTGCTAATCTTTT
This sequence comes from Bacteroidales bacterium, assembly GCA_024402125.1. Classification (GTDB taxonomy): domain Bacteria; phylum Bacteroidota; class Bacteroidia; order Bacteroidales; family UBA932; genus Cryptobacteroides. The sequence goes on along the minus strand of JAKSJT010000271.1, from coordinate 984 downwards.
TGCAATTCTTATCGTATGTCTCAAGGAACGCTCCGCGTCGTGACACGAACGTATCTCCTGTAACAGAAACAATCTCACCTATAGTGGCGATTGCGATTGTCTTGAATTTCTTAGCTTCTGAGTCATAGAACTCATAGAAAGCACCTCTCTGACAGATGAAATACGTAGAACTATAGCCGACAATCGATCCGAGGGTTGCTACAGATACGGTTTTGTACTTCTTGCCTGAGGCATCGTACAACTCATAGAAAGAACCTCTCTGTTGAATCGTGCTGAGAGTCTTTCCAGATCCAAATGAAAAAAGTCCCATTGTATAATTGTTTTAGTTTATATATTTTTTAGATTCCATATTTTGAATAGAGCCTGTTCTATAATATGATCTCTTCTATTAAGAATACAATCTTTGTCCCAAACAAAGTGCTCATTCTCTGTTTTACAGAAAGAACGAATCTCATGTTGTTGACGAATAAGGCTATCTTCACCTTCGTAAATGCTTAGCTTGTAGCTTAATGGATGATTACCTGCTGCACTATTTTGAGACTGTGTCAGCAATAACATATTTCCTATACAATTAAGCCATCCACCTGTTTCGATGCCTTCCTCAGGATGCTCAATATCAGAATAAATGCCATATCCAGCTGCAACGGGCTGATTATTGGTAGGTGTCTGCGGTGCAATATGTTCCAGACTTTGATCAGTCATGATATTGTCCCAACTAATTCGCGTAGCAGGATAATTCGCAGTGCACAAACTTTGTTCATAGCGCCATAAAACGTATCTACACATATTCTTGTTATAGTACATGCTTGAAGATCTCAATGCAATCTTTATCTCATTATCATTCCAATGGTCCCAAGTCATTCTTTCAATGAATCTGTCTATTGCCCCCTTTATAGATTCGTCATCATGGAGCTCTCCTAAGAATCCGTTCAATCTTGATTCGATTTGAGCTCTACCCCCTCTGATTGCAGACCTAAAAATTAC
>JAKSJT010000270.1 GCA_024402125.1 Bacteroidales bacterium | reverse complement strand
CAGAGCTGGTGTCACAGGATGATGAGATGAATTCAGAATAGATTGAGGAGGATCTTATGGAAGCTCTTCAAACGAATAGATAGGTGTATATGAAGCAAAAACTTAACATATTCAAACTTCTACTACTTGTAGCGGTTGTATTGTTTGTGTCGCTTTTCTTCATAGGTAAGGGAAATGCTAGAATAATATGTGTTTTGCTTGCCATTGCAGACTTGCTTTCTCTATTTGTTCTAACTTTTAGCTTTGCCAGCCTAGTTGAAGATATAGACTTGAAGAATCAGTCTCTAAGTAACTCAGTTCTTCAGCAAAAGCTTAAAAAAAGCGAAGAACTTAGATCAGCCCTGAAGGAGAAGATTGAAAAGAGCGAGTCTGTCCGAAGTGATATGTCCGAAACCATCAAAAGATTGCAGTCATTCGGTGCGTCAAATGGAGTTCTTGCTCAGATTACGAATGCCGTTGCCTCCAAGGATGAAAAGAGTTTGATAGCATTTAACAAGAATGTGGTTGCTCCGTATCTTTCATATATCAAGTCTATCCAGATGCCATTAAGTGAAGATGACAAGCAAATGATAATAGATAAGACAATCTCTTTGGCAATGATAGCTGTAGATATGGCAGATACTTATGAATGGGATTTGAATAATAGAGAAGAGCAGAAGATTAATTGTGGTATTCTTAATGCTCAAATATCAATTGAAGAAGCTCTTTCTAAGGCTATCCAGATTACAGATAACCCTATGGTGACACCTAGGTGGATACGCGCAATGAGTACGGCTCTTGCTTCAATCCTTTCTGATACTAGTAATGTGATTTATTCAGGATATAAACTATAACTAACTATGAAAAGACAAGGAAATAACGGCCTTTTATTTTGGCTAATTTGCATTGTAGCTTCTATTGCTGCATTCCTTTATTTTAGAAGCCAGTTTACTTTTGGTTTCCTCCCTTTGTTTGTTGTGCTCATTGCATTCATGTTGCTTCCATCTGCAATCAAAGAGTATAAAACAATAGCAACAAGATCAGGTGAGGTAATGGAGTCGAGAGTACCGCTTTTATGCCTGATAAGCAGTTTCGCAATTATTGTATTTGGTTCTCTATCACTCTATTCGCTTGGAAACTATTTCAATCCGAAAACGGAGGTTTATAGCAACTATCACCATCATGCAATAAAAGTTGAAGGAGTTAAGATTAATTCTGATAATTTTCTTCTCGCCGGTAACTCTGAGAACGCTTTTTTTGATAGTCCAAAATATAGAGGTACTGTAAGGGTTATAGGACACGATGCTGATTCTGTGACTCTTTCCTTTCGTGGTCTTTTCAATCCTTTCTATCGTAAGGTTACATCACAGAGACATGTAAATCTTAATTCGGAGCTGATAACATTCAATGAAGGAGAGAGAGTTGAGATTGTCAGCAATGAGCTGGATGAGAGGGGGGAGTATAAGAAGATTTCGTTTGTTCTTAAGACTGAGCATGAGAGTAAATTGTTCGGTTTGAGACCAATCGATAAGTCTTTGTTTGTCTTTACTGAGAACTCTGTAACAGACACATCTTCTTTTGATAACTTTTTGATTTCAGGCTATTCTCTTGACGGTATTACAGCTGATGTTCCTCTTCAGATGGATATTCGAGGAATCAATATCGTAAGAGAGCAGATTAACATTGATGTGAAAAGAAAGGATATCTTTTCTACATACCGTAATAGGGGTTATGCGATTGAACTTCAGCCTGAAGCTAATATCAGAAGTATTAGAGTAGGGGATCGTCCAGAAGTGAGGATGTCTACTTATCAGACAAGAACTGAAGAAGTGAACGTCCCATATGATAAGGCTTTCTATATTGGGCTAGGAAATAATACAAAGAAGGCATTCAAGTTTAAAAAAGACGGAGAGGATGGTCTTCTCCTTTGCTATGAAATGCCTAAATATCAGTCACTGTCTGCTTCTGGGGAATCAAATAGTGTCAATCTAATGATTACCTCTAGCATTATCGATAATGAGAATGCAGCTGATAATGAGTCTGGCCTTCTAGACAACCTTACAGACAATGTATTACAGTTTGATCTTTTCCATAATGTAGGTAACAATTTCAATCTGGAGCCTTTCTTTGTCAGCTATGTGACAGGCCCGACAAGTGAGATAATGGAGTTCTCTCTTTTGACACCAGAAAGAGGTTCCTCAATCAGGGGTGTCAAGGCAGGAGAGCGTTTCCCTCAGGTTAGATCCCGCAACAACACAGAGTGGGTAATATCTGTTGAGAATTTTAGAGATACTACACCATTTAAGACAACTACTCTGTCATGGTATCTGCTGGCAATCATTATGCTTGCCGCAATCTCCATGATATTCTCTAATATGAGTCAACTCTATGTAGGAATTGAGTATGCTATGCACTTGATAGTGATTGCATTCGTAACGATTCGTATGTTTCTTTTATGGCGTGTTACGGTATTCCCACCAGTGACATCGGTTTCTCTCTATGAATTTGAACACTTCAGAAATATGCGATGGCTAAATGTCACACTTATATGTGTAGGTGCGTATTTTGTGTGCATCAATGCCATGAAGTTTGTCATCGATTATATTTCTAGTAAAAGACGTCATACTGCACGTTATAAGTATTCTGGCACTTCATCAATTCTGTCAAGTTATCCAAAGTTGACAGCAGCGTTACCTTTTATTGTCGGAGGCCTTCTATACTTCGGTGTTCTAGTGCTCGGTCTTTCATTCAGTTCTCCAGTAGTTTCAGTACTTGGTCCAACATTGTTGTATCTTGTTCTTGATGCTTACATATATAAGAAGCTGGATAAGGATTATGCTGAGAACTATTCTCTTGAGGATGATGGAAAGAAGAGATATGGGGTCCTTCTTCTTTCTCTGTTGAATATGGGCGCAGCTTCTGCCGTTACTATTATTATAGATGGCGGATTTGGTATTATGTTCACAATGTTTGCATTGTTCTCATTCTGGCTTAAGATCAATGATATCTATCAGTATACTGATTATAAAGACAAAGGTAAGTATCCTAAGTTAGCTCAACTTGGATTGCTGCTTATTCTAGTTGGTCTTGTTGTTAGCTATAAGAACATTTTCCTCCTGTTGGTAAATAATGTCCTTAGTGGTATAAGCACAGGTACATTTATCTTTGCAGCAGGTGCGGCCGTCGTCGTTTTATTGTTGCTTTTATGCGTCTTTGAGATTTTAAAGATGCCTCTAAAGCGAATGGCTATGTATGCATCAATTGCATCGATAGTAGTATTTGCAGGCATTGTGCTAGCTTCTGCTATTGTTCCAGAGAAGTTCTCTAATAGCCATACTGCGTTCAGAGCAAAGGTTCATATGCAGACAGCCGGTGAGATCATGAGTGAAATAGAAACTCAGACAGAACAGAATAAGTTCCTCCAGGCGTCTCTCAATGACTGGATTTTGCATGAGTACAGTGAAATAGGTAAGGAAGTTAATACCTTTGGCGAGAAGGGAATCGGTTATTTCAAGATTCAGCCTCAGTCAAAGCTTGGAGCGATGTGGTTCGCTCAGACAACAGATATTTGCCTGTCCAGATATATAATCGCTGAACATGGAAAGTTGTTGGCCTGGATGTTCATTATCGCATTCCTTGCTCTGCTTCTGGTTTCTCTTGTTACTCCTTCAAATAGCAGGTGGACTAGGATTGTGTTTATGCAAGTGACACTAATCCTGGCAGTTCAAGCATTGATGATATTCCTTGCGAATACTCAGGCATTCATATTCTTTGGTCAGGATTTCCCTATTATCTCTTTGACTTCCAGATTGTCATCTTTGTATTTCTTTATCCTAGCTGGTATAGCAATATGTTTAGCATTATGGGGAAAGTATGTATTTGAGGGAAATACTAATGCGGGACCGGATACAGATGCATATAAGGATATCATGAATAATAACGGTTCCTTGAAAAACAATATTCTATGGCTCTTCTTATTATCTGCATTGATACTAGCTGGAAAGGCAACAGTTATCAACAATGGTAAAGTAAATGCAAAGTACCAGAATATTGATGATCTAAGTTCTATTGCTTATTATCACGATAGGACATATGATGTTGATGTGCTCCTTGCAAAGATGAACAAGGATTTCGAGAATTATATCAATCCTGCCTTTACGGAGTATCAGAGGGTCAATGGTGTGCCAAAGCTCCAGAAGAACATGTCAGCATTTGTTGATAGGGCATTTAGTGATTCAACAATGATTGCTGATTCTGCTCTTGCTAATTGTGAGACTTTTACAAAGCGAATGCTTGAGCAGTATAGATCAGTAGGATCGAAGAACAACTCTAGAAACAATATTGTATATCTTCAATATCGTCGAGTTTATGATGGCAAACTTAGAAGTCGTGATACTCTCGAATTTAGAGTGAGAAATGAATTCTATAAGTATGAACTGCCAAGTAAGGCTAAAGATCAGTGGAAGGGAAGCCTTATCGAGAGACCTACTGGCGAACTTGCAGAGCAGTCGTACATAGATCAACATACTGGTTATTCTTATGCCTATATACCAGCTGAATTTGCTGCCGATGGTAATCCTATTCAACTTCTCAAGGTATCTGAAGGCACACAGTTATCTCTTGTCAGCTCAGATGCAATGATGATGACAGGAAGACAGACTAATGTAGTCAATGTCAAACCGGTGGATTATG
>JAKSJT010000027.1 GCA_024402125.1 Bacteroidales bacterium | reverse complement strand
TTTGGCATCAAAATATAGGTGTATGTATGCTGAACTGATCTTGTACGCTTTCCATTTACAATAGAGGTGTAGGAAGAGCTTCCTCTCTGAGGACCCCACACTAACTTGAAATCATCACCATGGCTCCATGAAAAATCCGATGGTGAATCTTCTCCCTCTATGATGAATGTAACATTAAACTGCTCGTCTGCCTCAACAAGATTCGGTGCTTCCACCTTAATCGATGACTGTGCGAACAAGCCTAGTGCTATAAATAAAGCTGATATTGTCAGTAAAAATCTCTTCATAAAAAATATTGTTTCTACCAGTTCTTTTCTTTCTGTCTTGACTGAAGGGCTGCAGCCTTCTCCTTATTCACCTTATCCTGAGTCTCCTTCTCTTTTGCCTGAATGGCCTGGAGCATCTGCTGGGCCTGCTGAGGAGAAATCTTTGGTTGCTGCTGAGGCTGCTGATCCTGATTCTTATCCTGGTTCTGGTCTTGATTCTGATTGTTCTGCTGCTGGTCCTGATTCTGGTCATTTTGGTTCTGATCCTGATTCTGGTCCTGGTTGTCTTGGTTTTGATCCTGATTCTGATCATTGTCTCCGCCACCACCATTCTGCTGATTCTCAAGCATCTTCTTAGCATAGATGTAGTTCTCCTTCGCATCCAAATCATTAGGATTTAGAAGAAGAGACTGCTTGTATGAATCAACTGCAGCTTGCCAGTCTTTCTTCTGAACAGCCGCATTTCCAGCATTATAGCTATAATCGGAAGCATATGGAGTTGTAGGAGCTACTTCCTTCATCTTGGCATAATAAGAACTAGCCTCATCCCAATTCTCCTGTCTATAGAGAATGTTAGCAAGATTGAAGTTAGCAGCAAATGAAGTCGAGTCCTTGATCAATGCCTTTCGGTAATCGACATCCGCTCCTCTATAATCCTGCTTTGCAAACTTTCTGTTTCCAGCCCTGACGTCATGACGATCCACCTGAGCGAATGTGCTCTGGCCTGTCAAAGTGAAAACAAGTGCAAATAGTATTATTTCAACAAATCTTCTCATCGTTAATCTCTTCCAAAAAAGTTTCGCTTTGCTCTTCTAGTTCCGACAAGCATCTCACTTACAAGAAGTACTAGAGCTATTGCAAGGAAGTATTGGAACTGCTCGTCATACTCCTCAAACACGACAGAGTTGAACTCTTCTGCTTCCATTTTCTTGAGTTCGTCAATAATAGGATTAAGACCGAACTCTTCATTTCCTGCATGGATGTATGCGCCCTCGCCTGCTACTGCAATCTCCTTCAGAGTATCTTCATCAAGTCGAGTCACAACGATATTGCCTTCTCTATCTTTAAGGAGTTCACCATTCATAGGGATTGGCTGTCCCTCAGAGGAGCCGACACCGATAGTGTAAACCTTTATTCCAAGTTCAGCTGCCTGCTTTGCTGCAGCAACCGGATCATCCTCATGGTTCTCTCCGTCAGTGATGACAACAATCGCCCTGCTATGCTCACTCTGAATGCTGAAGCCTTTGACTGCTGTCAAAATAGCATCACCAATGGCTGTTCCCTGAATTGGAACTGATTCAGTGTTGACCGAATTAAGGAACATCTTCGCAGAGACATAGTCAGTTGTAATTGGAAGCTGTACAAATGATGTTCCAGCAAATACAATCAAACCAATCCTGTCCTCACTGAGTCGGTCAGCAAGTCTGGAGATAGCAAGCTTTGCTCTATTAAGTCTATTTGGAGAATAGTCCTCAGCAAGCATTGAATTGGACACGTCAAGACAAATCATAATCTCAGATCCTGAGGTCTTGTGCTCTTTAAGTTTGGCACCGATCTGTGGTCTTGATATACCAATTACAAAGAAGAAGAATGCAAGGCTGAAAAGGATAATTCTAACCCATCCCTTGGAGCCAGACCATGATGGCATAAGCTGACGGACAAGAGACTCGTTTCCGAATTTCTTGATTCTCTTCTTAAACCATGCTCTCCATAATGCATATCCTATGATAAACAGAGGAACAAGGAAGAGAAGTACCAGGTACTGTGGTTGTGCAAATATCAACATACTATATCCTCCTTATGGCATTCTTCTGATTAAAAAACGTATGAGAACCTCAAGAAGCAGACAAACAAGAGCAATGACTGCAAACTGACCGAAGAGTTCCTTGTAGATAGGGAAACTGTCGATTGTTGTCTTTGCCTTCTCCATCTTGTTGATCTCACTATAGATTTCAGCAAGCTTGGTGTTGTCTGTTGCTCTGAAGTAGCGCCCTCCTGTTGCCGAAGCGATTGAAGACAGAAGATTCTCATCTATCTCAACCTCAACATTCTGAACATCGATACCCCATGGAGTCATAACAGGATATGGAGCAGTTCCGTTTGCTCCAACTCCGATTGTATAAACTCTGATTCCATAAGTAGAAGCAATCTCAGCTGCTGTCTCCGGAGTAATCTCACCTCTATTGTTGACACCATCAGTAAGAAGAATCACTACGCGGCTCTTTGCATCAGAATCCTTCATCCTGGCAACAGCAGTTGCTAGTCCGTTACCGATTGCTGTACCATCCTCGATAAGATCGGTAGTGACCTCCTTCATGAGGTTAATCAGAGTAGCTCTATCTGTTGTGAGCGGGCACTGAGTGTAGCTCTCACCTGCAAATACCACAATACCCATTCTGTCGGATGGGCGCTGAGCGATAAACTCAATTGCAATATCCTTAGCAGCACTGATTCGGTCTGGGGTAAAGTCTCTTGCCAACATACTGGTAGAAACGTCCATCGCAAGAACTATATCGATACCTTCTGAATCTATCCTATCCATCTGTGTAGAAGAACGAGGCCTTGCAAGTGACAGAACAATCATCACAAGCGCAATAGTTCTTAAAACAAATGGTATATGACGAATAAGTCCAAAGATGGACCATCCGGTTGCCATCCATGGATTGGAGTTAGAGACTCTCAGATGAGGTTCCCTTTCCTTCAACTCAATATAGACCTTATGCAGTACCATAAGTGCAGGTACCACAAGCAGCCATAAAAGTTTCGGATTCTCAAAAAACATATTCAATCAATTATTTTGGCATATAAGCCGAATAGTCAGGTTCATCCGAATCGCCATCCTTCTTATCCGATGGGTTTTCAGGTCCAGCCTGAGCTATATTTTCATCATCCTGATTCTGCTGCTGGGCATCAAGCTGTGCCTGATATGTAGCGGTAACAAATCGAACTGCCGCAGGAAGTGCTGCCGCATTCTCCTCATCTGTTGCCACACTCTTTGCGAACTTGACAAAGTCAGCTCTTTCAAACAGAGCCTTCATTTCAGCATAGATATCCTTTGGAATATCCTGATCCTTAAGTCCTGCAAAGATTTCAGCAGTAGTCATTTCCATAGCTTCAACTCCGAAGCGGTCAACTATATACTCTCTAAGTGCATCTGTAATTCCAGAATAGAACATCTTCTGTTTCTCTGGTGCCCAGTACTTGTCACTTCTATAGTGCTCGAGTTTCTTAAGAGCAATAATGTATGCTGGCTCTGCCTCTTCCTCCTCTTTCTGGAGTCTTCTCTTTCTTAGGATATACCATACTATAGCCGATACAATTGCAGCAAGAAGCAGTACACCTAAAATATAAGGAAGAACCTCCTTGAATGTTACCGGATATCTTACCTGACCCTTGATATCATGAATCTGGAAAGTCGCAGTATCAACAGGCATTGTCTTAACCTCGAGAACCTGAGGATCAAATATAAGTGTATCAACTGTTCCATCTACAGATGACGCTCTTAACGCAGCAAGCTGAGGAAGCTGATATACTCCCTCATCAAAAGATGTAATTACGATGCTTCCTTCAATGTCATATGTTGAAGGTTCGCCTTTATTTCCTTTGCTTGTCTTGACTGTATCAATCTGCCATGAACCGACAATCTCGACACTATCTCTGAATCCCTTGGAGAAATCAGGGAAAGCAAGTCCTGTTCCTTCAGTGACACCCTCCAGACGGAAACCATACTTCAACTGGTCGGCAATAAGCACAGAGTCCCTTGGCTGAAGAGGGGTAAGGAAAGATCCGGTCATTTCGACAACCTTTCCAGGCTTGAGAACTTGTCCCATCATAACTGACGGAATCAAAAGAGCTATCGCAACTACTATTTTTACAAATCCTCTCATTGTCTATCGTTTTTGGAATTAAGACAAAAGACCCTTCACATAATCCTTGTCCGTTGCTATATCAACATTATCGACACGATACTTGTTGAAGAGTTTTGTTTCATTCTTAGACACTGTCATAAACCACTGAGAATAAGCCGAGCGTACCTTCCTGCTGCTGGTGTTGACCCATGATGACCTTCCTGTCTCTGAATCCTTGATATGCACAAGGCCGACATCAGGAATAGTGATTTCCCTTGGATCATGAACTTTGATCACTGAAATATCGTGACGATTTACAGCAACCTTCAGAGCATCCTCATAGCGAGGATTACCCTCTGAGTCCACATCAAGCATATCTGATAGAACAAATGCAGTGCATTTCTTCTTAATGGCATTGGTAAGGAAGCGAAGAGCTTCTCCAATGTCTGTTCCATCAGAAGTTGGCTTAAACTCAATTATCTGTCTCAGGATATGCAAAAGATGACTTCTTCCCTTCTTTGGAGGAATGAACTCCTCCACCTTATCACTAAAGAATAGAGCACCGACCTTATCATTATTGATACTGGCAGAGAAAGAGAGAACTGCTGCGATCTCAGCAATCATATCCTTCTTAGCCATACCTTCAGTACCAAAGAGTCCTGAACGGCTGATATCAATAAGAAGAACTACAGTCATCTCTCTCTCCTCCTCGAATACCTTTACATAGGGTGCACGAAGTCTTGCCGTAACATTCCAATCCATGTTACGGACATCGTCACCATACTGGTACTCTCTAACCTCACTGAAAGCCATACCTCTACCCTTGAAGGCAGAATGGTACTCTCCAGCGAAGATCTGGTGAGACAGAGCCCTAGTCTTTATTTCTATCTTCCTGACCTTTTTGAGAAGATCAGTGACATTCCTGTTATCCATTGTTTACGGAACCATTACCGCATTGAGAACCTCAGAGATAATTTCCTCTGTTGTAATGTTTTCTGCTTCAGCTTCGTATGTAAGACCGATTCTGTGACGAAGAACCTCATTGCAAACAGCTCTTACATCTTCTGGAATTACATAACCTCTTCTCTTGATGAATGCATAAGCCTTTGACGCCATTGAAAGAGAGATGCTGGCACGAGGAGATGCACCGTAAGAAATAAGATCTGCGAACTTATCAAGACCATACTCCTTTGGAGTTCTTGTTGCATAAACGATATCAACAATATATCTCTCAATCTTTTCATCCATATAAACGTCACGAACTACCTGACGGGCACGGATGATATCCTCTGGCTTGATTACTGGATTAGGCTTAGGGAATTCACCTGAATTGTTCATCCTGACGATGAGTCTCTCCTCTTCCTTCTTAGGATAGCTTACAACTACCTTAAGCATGAAACGGTCAACCTGAGCCTCTGGAAGAGGGTATGTACCTTCCTGCTCGATAGGGTTCTGAGTTGCCATTACAAGGAATGGTTCCGGGAGCTTGAATGTCTCATCACCGATAGTTACCTGACGCTCCTGCATCGCCTCCAAAAGGGCTGACTGCACCTTTGCTGGAGAACGGTTAATTTCATCCGCAAGCACGAAGTTCGCAAAAACAGGTCCCTTGTGAACCTCAAAAGCTTCGTTCTTCTGAGAGTAAATCAGAGTACCTAGAACATCGGCAGGAAGAAGGTCTGGTGTAAACTGTATACGGCTGAACTTTGCAGACACACACTGAGACAATGTATTGATTGCAAGTGTCTTAGCAAGACCAGGAACACCTTCGAGAAGAATATGTCCATTTGCCAAAAGACCGATAAGGAGATTCTCCACAAGCTGTTTCTGTCCAACAATCACTTTACCCATCTCCATAGAAAGAAGGTCAACAAATGCGCTCTCTTTCTGAATGCGGTCATTCAATTCTTTGATGTTGATGCTTTCCATTTTAAAAGCTTATATTTTCAGTTTTATACTTAATTTTGTAGCAAATATACAACATGAGATACATAATTCGACTATCATACGACGGAAGTTCGTTCAGCGGCTGGCAAATTCAACCAAATGCAACTACTGTTCAGGGTTGTCTGGAGTCTGCGCTCTCGACTCTCCTGAAACGACCAATTGAGGTTACCGGAGCCGGTAGAACCGATGCTAAAGTCAATGCGATTAATTACATCGCACATTTCGATGTGCCGGAAGATTGTATCTTCGATTCCGAGAAAGTTGCCTACAAATTAAATGCCATCCTACCTCGTGGAACCAGAGTCCATGAAATGGTACAGGCAAAAGAGGATTTTCATGCGAGATTTGATGCAACGGAGCGAGGATACAGATATTTCGTTCATAGAAAGAAGGATCCTTTCATGGAATCCTATTCGTACCAGTTCACTTTCGACGTTGATGTTGAAAAGATGAACCGTGCAGCAGAAAAGCTCCTGGGCACCCATGATTTCAGCTGTTTTGAAAAACTAGGGGGCAATAATAAGACATCAATCTGCACTGTCACCGAGGCAAAATGGGAACATTGGACACCATCTCACGTAAGCGCTCTCGGATATCCTTGCGGTGAAGGAGACTACCTTGTTTTCACTATAAAAGCTGACCGCTTCCTCAGGAATATGGTCCGTGCTGTCGTAGGCACACTTCTTGATGTTGGAAGGGGTAAAAAGGATGAAAATTGGATAGAAGAACTCCTAAAATCAGGAGATAGATGTGCTGCCGGAGAATCAGTCCCCGGAAACGCATTATTTCTCTTCGAAATCCAGTACTAATATTTCATAGAACCGTATTTTTTCAGTAACTTTGTTCGTTTTATTCGAACTAGTAAACAAAAGAAATTAAAAGTCTTATTAGATATGTTGTCAACACTCTTACAAATTGACTCAACAACAGCTGCAGCAGCACTTGCTTCTGCGGCTCCTCAGCAGGTAGAGCAGTCATACTCTCTTATCAGCATGGCATCAAAAGGTGGAGCCCTGATGATCGTACTTCTTATCCTTTCGATCCTTGCAATTTACATCTTTGGACAGAAGTGGTGGATGATCCATCAGGCATCAAAGATTGACAAGAACTTCATGAAGGATATCAGAGATTATATCCACGAAGGAAAGATCAAGTCTGCAATTGAACTCTGCAGCAAATATGACTCTCCTATCGCTAGACTTGTTGAAAAGGGTATTGAGAGAATCGGCCGTCCACTTTCTGACATCCAGACAGCAGTTGAGAATACAGGTAACGCAGAGGTCGCTCGTCTTGAGAGAGGACTCCCTTACCTTGCTACTATCTCAGGTGGTGCTCCAATGATCGGATTCCTTGGGACAGTACTCGGTATGGTACAGGCATTCTTCAACATGGCTAACGCTGGTAACAATATCGACATCACCCTTCTGTCAAGCGGTATCTATACCGCGATGATCACAACAGTCGGTGGTCTTATAGTCGGTCTTGTTGCATACTTCGGTTACAACTACCTCACAGCACAGGTTTCTGACCTCGTGTTCAAGATGGAAAGCACAACAATTGATTTCATGGACCTTCTCCATGAGCCAGCAGAAAGCGAAGAATAATCAGCGTAAGTTATGGGATTTAAAAGAACAACGAGAATTCAGGCAGAAATGTCGATGTCGTCAATGACTGACATCGTATTCCTCCTTTTGATATTCTTCCTTGTAACATCAACGCTCGTCAATCCGAACGCACTTAAGCTTTTGCTCCCTAAGAGCACAGGCCAGGTGGCTGCCAAGGCAACTGTAAGTGTTTCGATCAAGGACTGGGGTAACGACGTTTACACCTACCACATCAACGGAGATGAGACACCAATGGAGCTCCCTAGCATTGAAGACGGTCTTGTAGACCTTCTCCAGACTGAGGAGGATCCGACATTCTCAATCTATTCAGACGAGTCAGTTCCTATCAAGGAAATCGTATCAATCATGAACATTGCCAAAAGAAATCACTACAATGTAATTTTGGCAACACAGGCAGTATAGTTTCAAATACTTTTAGCCAACATTTTAAAGATGGAACCGTCTTACATCAGAGACAGACATAAAAGCGAAACGATAGCAATGACAGGTGGAGCCCTTTTAACAATCGGTATCCATGTCCTTGCATGTCTATGCCTTGTCTTTACAGGCGTAAAGTACATCTATCCACCGCCACCAGAGTCAACTTTCCTTCTGGAATTTGATGAGGCTGACGTAGAAAAGATTATCCAGCAGTACAATGGCCGTGAACCACAGGCAGAGGAGATTGACTTAGCAAAGCCAATCGAGCTTGTGCAGAAATCAGAATCACCATACACTGCTACAAAAACAAACACAACTCCTGCAACCAAACCTGATGATTTCGGAGATGTAGATGTTCCTACTCCTAAGCAGGAACCTAAGCTTGACCCTAGAGCTTCATTCCCAGGAATGAGCAAGAAGGATACAACCACAACAGCTCCTCATTCAGCATCTGAGGCAGGATCAACATTCAAAGCAGGACAACCATCCGGCAACACTAATGTCGGAAAGACAGACGGACAGGCAAATGCACACCTCAAGGGACGTAATCTCCTTGGTAATATTGCCAAGCCAACATACGATGTCCAGAAGGACGGAGTTGTTGTCGTAACCATCTGGGTTGACCAGTACGGAACAGTAACTAAAGCACAGGCGGGAGCGCCTGGTACAACAGTAAATGACGCCACTTTATGGGCAGCAGCTAGAAGCGCAGCTATGAAGACACACTTCAACCAGAGCGCAGATGCTCCTGCACTACAGGAAGGAACAATTACGTATATTTTTAGTCTTAAATAATTATTTAACAAACAACGACGGCGTGAGCTGTCAAATTTAACAAAAGCCGAGAGGCGAAAACAAAACAATGGAAGATAACAAGAAGGGCGGATTTACCGCCGAAGGTCGTAAACTTAGACCAAGAAAACCTCGCACATCAGAGTACTCATCAGAAAGAGGCTCAGAAAGAAGATCATTCGGAGAGCGCAAGAGCTATGGCGAAAGAAAGAGCTATGGTGAAGGCGGTTCAAACTACGGAGAAAGAAGAAGCTACTCTAGAAACAACAACTCAGAGGGTGGCGAAAGAAAAAGCTACGGAGAGAGAAAGAGCTACGGTTCAAGCTCATATGGTGAGCGTAAGAGCTATGGCGAGAGAAAGAGCTACGGCGAGGGAAGCTCAAACTACGGTGAGAGAAGAAGCTATTCTAGAGGCAACAATGCTGAAGGTGGCGAGAGAAGAAGCTACGGCGAAAGAAAGAATTTCGGAGAAAGAAGAAGCTACGGTTCTAACTCATTCGGTGAGAGAAAGAGCTTCGGCAACAATAGAGGCGGCGGATTTGGCAAGCGTCCAGGTGGCCGTTTCGGCAGCAAGTTCGGTGAGAGAAGAAATCCTTATCAGTTCAATGAGGCAGCTGAGGCAGGAATCAACGAGATGATCAGCAAGACACCTCAGATCGATGCAGCTTACTCTGATAACGATACAGTAGCAACACCAATCAAGGAGGAAGTTCGTCTCAACAAGTACATCGCTAATTCTGGCGTATGTTCACGTAGAGAGGCTGACCAGTTCATCCAGGCAGGTGTAGTTACAGTAAACGGTGAGGTTGTAACTGAACTTGGTACAAAGGTTAACGTCATTACAGATGATATCCGCTTCAACGGTGAGAGACTCAAGGGTGAAGAGAAGGTATACATCGTAATGAACAAGCCAAAGGGATATGTTACAACAGCTAGCGACCCACACGCTGACAAGACCGTTATGGATCTTCTCAAGGGTTGCTCAGTTAGAGTATTCCCAGTAGGTAGACTTGACAAGAATACAACAGGTGTTCTCATGTTCACAAATGACGGTGAGATTGCTGAGAAGCTTACACACCCTTCATATGACAAGAAGAAGATCTATCAGGTAATTCTTGACAATGCTCTTACACAGGAGGACTACGAGAAGATCAAGGCTGGTATCTCTCTTACAGATGGTGATATCAAGGCTGACGAACTCGAGTTCATCGATGCTGAGGACCACAGAAAGCTCGGTATCGAGATCCACTCAGGAAAGAACCGCATCGTAAGAAGAATTTTCGAATCACTTGGTTATGATGTTCGTGCTCTTGACAGAGTTTACTTCGCAGGTCTTACAAAGAAGGGCCTCCAGAAGGGTGAGTGGAGATACCTCACAGCTGGTGAGGTTAATGTACTCAAAATGGGCGCATACGTATAATCTATAATATGGCAGGACAAACTGAGAAACAGCATCGTGCAGGATTCGTAAATATTATTGGTAATCCTAACGTAGGAAAATCTACTCTGATGAACGCACTCGTCGGAGAGAAGCTGTCCATAGTTACTGCAAAAGCTCAGACTACCAGACATAGAATCATGGGGATCGTCAACACTGACGATCTCCAGATTGTCTATTCTGACACACCTGGTATCCTTAAGCCTAACTACAGGCTTCAGGAGAACATGATGAATTTTGTGGAGACAGCTATTGGCGATGCTGATATTATCCTCTACGTTACTGACGTAGTGGAAAAGGGCGACAAGAACTCTGAATACATCGAGAAACTCCAGAAGATTGACTGCCCTGTAATCCTTGTTGTCAACAAGATTGACATCAGTGACCAGGCTAAGGTTCTAGAGCTCATCGCATGGTGGAAAGAGCAGCTCCCTAAAGCAGAGATCATCCCTGTTTCAGCCCAGGAGAAGTTCAATGTAGAGAGCGTATTCGAAGCAGTTGCCAGCCATCTGCCAGTTTCACCTCCTTGGTTTGACAAGGATCAGTTCACAGACAAGAACCTCAGATTCTTTGCTTCTGAGATTGTCCGCGAGAAGATCCTGACAAACTACTCTCAGGAAATCCCTTACTGCTGTGAGGTTCTTGTTGAGTCATTCAAGGAAGGACAAGACAGATACGATATCAGTGCTATTATCTATGTAGCGAGAGATTCCCAGAAGGGAATCATCATCGGTAAGAAGGGTGCAGCCATCAAGAAGCTTGGCACTGAGTCAAGACTCGAGATGGAAGACTTCTTCCAGAAGAAAGTTTTCCTCCAGCTTTATGTCAAAGTTGATGCAAACTGGAGAGAAAGCAGAAAAGAACTTAGAAAGTTCGGATACGAAGATTAACTATTCATTAGATAAAGAGAGAGGTACTTATGAGCAAAGAAGAATGGGAAGATGAGATCCCTGCAGAGGAGAGAGATGACGAGAACCAGACAGGAGAAGAACTTTCAGAAGAGATTGAGAGCTCTGAGCCTGCCGGAAAATTCAGCAAGCTCCTCGGTCATGACAGCAGCAAGTTCAAACTGTCCGGGATGTTCAAGGACTGGTTCCTTGACTATTCTTCCTATGTAATACTTCAAAGAGCCGTTCCTCATATTGTGGACGGTCTCAAACCTGTACAGAGACGTGTTCTTCACGCCATGTACAAAATGGATGATGGAAGCTACACCAAGGTGGCTAACATTGTCGGACAGGCAATGCAGTACCACCCTCATGGAGATGCCTCTATCCTAGGTGCTCTTGTACAGCTTGGTCAGAAAGGATACTTGATTGACTGTCAGGGTAACTGGGGTAACATCCTAACTGGTGACGGTAACGCTGCTCCTCGTTACATCGAGGCTCGCTTAAGCAAGTTCGCCAAGGAAGTGCTCTTTGACCCGAAGATCACTCATTGGATGACATCTTATGATGGCCGTAATCAGGAACCAACTGAGCTGCCTGTAAGATTCCCGCTGCTTCTTGCACAGGGAACTGAAGGTATTGCCGTAGGTATGGCTTCTAAGATTCTCCCTCACAACTTTAATGAACTTCTTGACGCTTCAGTCGCAATCCTTAAGGGTGAACCATATGAGATTTACCCAGACTTCCCTACCGGAGGTTATGCAGATTGCTCTAAATACATGAAGGGCCAGAGAGGCGGTAGTGTCAAGGTAAGAGCCAAGATTGAGAAGGTAGACAAAAATACCATCACAATCACAGAGATCCCTTATGGCAAGACTGCCCAGATTCTCATTGACTCAATCCTAAAGGCTAAAGATAAAGGCAAGATCAAAATCAAGAAGATTGATGACATGACAACCGAGAAGGTTGAAATCGTCATCCACCTTCCTAATGATGTATCTCCAGACAAGACTATCGATGCTCTCTATGCATTCACTGACTGTGAGACAAACATCAACCCTAACGCCTGTGTCATTAAGGACAGCAAGCCACAGTTCCTTTCAGTAAATGACATCCTTGAGTATGACACATTCCATACAAAGGAGCTTCTTGGTCGCCAGCTTGAAATCAAGCTCGGAGAACTTGAAGAGGAGTGGCATTATGACTCCCTCGAAAGAATCTTCTTCGAAAACAGAATCTATAAGGTTTTGGAGCAGGACCAGATGACTTGGGAGCAGCAGCTTGAAGATGTGCTCTCTCAAATGAAGAACTATCAGGAGTTCCTTCACAGAGAAATTACAATGGAGGATATCCACAAGCTCGTTGAGAAGCCTGTAAGAAAGATTTCCAAGTTCGATACAAAGGTGATGGATGAAAAGATCCGCACCCTCGAGGAGGAAATGGCTCAGATAAAGGACAAGATTGCTCACCTCACCAAGTACACCATCGACTGGTTCATGGGGCTTAAGAAGAAGTACGGCAAGCAGTTCCCAAGACAGACTGAAATCACAAACTTCGAGACTATTGCAGTAACTAAGGTTGTCAACAACAATGCCAAGCTCTATGCTAACATGGAGGATGGTTTCGTGGGTATCGGTCTCAAAAAGGACGAAAAGGTCGAGTATATATGCGACTGTTCTGACCTCTCAGAAGTTATCGCAATTTCTAAGGAAGGAAAATACCGCGTTACTAAGGTTAGCGAGAAGGCATTCTTCTGGAAAGACCTCCTCTACGTAGGAGTATTTAACAGAAATGACCTCCGCACAATCTATAACGTAATCTATAGAGACGGAAAGACTTCTATCTCTTATGCGAAGAGATTCAACATCACTTCGGTAACAAGAGACAAGGACTATGACATCACTCAGGGTAAGGAAGGAAGTAAGATCCTTTGGTTCACAGCAAACCATAACGGTGAGGCTGAGACAGTGAAGATTTACCTTAGAGCAAAGGCTGGTCTTAAGAAGAACAACCTTGAATACGACTTCTCTACTCTTGCTATCAAGGGTAAGATTTCAAGAGGTAATCTCGTTTCCAAGAATCCTATCCAGAAGATCCAGATGAAGTCAAAGGGCGTATCTACAATCGGAGGCAAGGATATCTGGTATGATGCAGATATTCAGAAGCTCAATGATGAAGGACGCGGAATGTATGTCGGTCAGTTGGCTACTGAGGACAAGGTTCTTGCAATCTCCAAAAATGGTACATACTACACTACATCATTTGATGTAAGTAACAGATATCAGGGAGACCTTCTCCAGCTAGTAAAGCTTGATCCGGACCTCACTTATACTGCTCTCTACTATGATAGCAGCGTGAAAGCATTCTATGTGAAGAGATTCTCATTCACAGTATGTGACAACACTCCTACCCCGTTCATCTCTGACAGCAAGGGTTCATACCTCGTTGAGTTGAGTAGTGACAAGCATCCTCAGTTTGAGGTGACATTCGGAGGCAAGTACGAGCACAAGATGCCAGAGGCTGTTGATGCAGAGGAGTACATCGCTAAGAAGGGTATTGCAGCTAAGGGTAAGAAGTGTCATAACCTTGACGTAAAGAGCGTGAAGTTCATCGAGCCTCTTCATAAGCCAGAGGATGACATTGAAGAAAACGCCTCAGAGGAAGAGCCAGTAAATCTCGCAGGAGCTGTTATTGATTCTGAGGATATCATCCACGTAACAGCAATTCCGCCAATCGACCTTCCAGACATAGGCATGATTGATGCCGGTGAAGCTGGAGACGAGCCAACTCTTTTCTAAATAACCATAAGCACATGATCATTTCATTGACCGGTTTTATGGGATGCGGTAAAAGCAGCGTAGGAAAAACTCTCCGTACGCTGCTTTCGTGCAATCTCCTGGACCTAGATACATACATTGAAGAAAAGGCTGGAAAGACCATCCCTGAGATATTCAAGGAGGACGGAGAACCTGCTTTCAGAAAGATGGAGCTGGAGTCTCTTAAAGAGATTTGCTCAGAAGCCAAAGAGGATGAGGATATCATCCTTTCTTTGGGTGGTGGTACAATCATGACTCCTGAATGTGCAGAGATAGTTCACGATAAGACTTCATGCGTGTACCTTAGAGCAACAATCGACACACTTGTAGCTACTCTTACCGGATATGAGTCCGGCAGACCTATGCTAAATGGTGCAACAGACCTACGTACCAGAATAGAAGAACTGATGCAAAAACGCGCAGCCGTTTATGAACAGACTGCGCATTATATTGTAGACATTGACGGTATCAGCTATGAAGATACCTCAGCTGAAATTGCATCTCTAACTGGAAGAAAAGTTAAATAGCACGACTTATTGCAGCGATATCTGGCTGTTCGCCTGTCATGATTCCATAACCGGTGATAGCCTGACCGATAAGCCACTGCTTTCCAGAAATATACTTAGCCCCTGCGGACTTAAGTTTTGTCAAGACTTCTGCACTAAATGCAGGAGTCTTATAGTTTGCCTCAAGGATAACCTTAGCTGGTCTCTTTGATTCTCCCTGAACACCAGCAAAATCCTCAACAGTCAACTCGGACACTCCATCAATAGACATTGGAAGAGTATATATAATAAGGTCACATTCCTTCACTGCTGGAACAAAATCCGAAATAGGATCCACTACAAATCGATACTCAGGAAGTTCAGTGGAGATAAGCTGAGCTCTATCCATTGTTCTATTCATAAGAGCAGTAGCAAATCCAAGCTCGGAAGCTGCGACAGCTGCTGCGCGGCCTGCACCACCACATCCAACAACTAGAGCATATGGCTGACTAGGGAAAAGATCCTTCAAGCTTTCCTTAAAGAACTGATGAACCTTCACATGACCCTTGGCTCCGAACATGTCATAGCACTGCTTTGTGATTCCAGGGAAATATGACTCGACTACACTCAGAATGATTCCAGAGAAATCAGAGTTGTGTGCCTCTATTCCAGCATCTGTCTTCAACAGAAGATTGCTGGCACCAATCTTAACACATGGTCCAGAAATGATGTCAGCCTTAGCAAACGCTTTCTCCTTGAAAGGAGCAGTCACATTGATTGCCTGGTATTCCTTCATGAAGGTATCGAATGACTTCTCAAAGTCAGATCCTTCTATAAGATCATATGTATATTTACCATTATAAGCAGCATCAAAAAGGATAGGACTCTTTGATGTAGATATAGGATCTCCTATAAGACCGAATTTTGCCATATATATGAAATAGAATCTATGTTACAGAGACAAAGATACCTAGCATAGAGTTATTTTTCATCATTTTTTGGTTTTTTCTAAAAAAACGTGAAAGGAATCCGGAACTTTGTTGTCTAATATATCAGAAAAAGAAACAATCTGATGAACACGCTAGAATTAGAATTCACAAGAATGGTTAGAGAAAATAAACAGACGATCTACACTGTCTGCTACTTCTTCTCTAACAACCGGGAAGAGATTGACGATATGTTCCAGGAGGTTCTTATCAACCTCTGGAAGGGATTCGAGAAGTTCAGGGGTGAAAGCAGTATCAAGACCTGGATATGGAGAGTCAGCCTCAACACCTGCACCAATGTTGACAGGAAGAAGAAGCGTAGCATACAGACCGTTCCCCTTACCTTTGACATTGATCTCCACGACTCATCAAAAGACAACGAGAACATTGAGATGCTGTACTCAAAAATCAACCGTCTCAATCTATTCGATAGAGCAATTATCCTCTTATGGCTAGAAAGCGTCAAATACGATGAAATAGCCGACATTGTAGGAATATCACCAAGCGCAGTTTCAACCCGTCTATTCCGCATAAAGGAACAACTAAAGGCAATGTCTAACAATTAAAACCAAAGAAAAACTATGTCAACAAACAACAACCTCTCTGAATTAGAAGCATTAAGAAATGACTACAATGCTCTTAGAGCAAAAGTAGAATCTCAGGAGATCATTAATGACCAGCTCATTAGAAACGCTCAGCATAATGTGCTAGACAAGATAAGTCTCTGGTATCGAAGAAGAGTTGCTATTCTTCCAATTGTAGCAGTCCTGTCTGGAGTATTCGGTACATTGGGATTCAATAAGGGATATATAGCACTTATATTATTCTGTGGAGTCGCTCAGTTCATCCTTGATAGAGTCTGCCATAGAATACTCGGAATGAAAGACCTAATGGAACAGGACATGACAACCGCTGCAAATAGAATTCTCTCCCATAGAAGAGCCAGAAGAATCTCCGAAGCAGTAATGATCATTCCTTTTACCGCCATGCTTGTCTGGACACTCTACCTCTCAACAGATGGAATTTGGGAGCCGAATGCATACATCTTGACAATTGTTGCTCTAGTTATCGCATTCGATAGAGCTGTCAGAATCGCTAAGCAGAACCGTAAAGACTTGGATGAATTCATCAAGTCTAGAGGAATGGAGAAATAGTATCATTCCCAATGCTATATAACAAAAGAAAGGCTCCCCAAAGGAGCCTTTAAGATTATATATACGAGAGATTAATCTCTACTGGTTTCTCTGCCTTACCGCCTCAAAAAGAAGGATAGCCGCCGACACTGACACATTCAGTGAATCCAACTGGCCTAGCATCGGGATCTTGATATGGGCATCAGCTGCTTCTCTCCAGATTTCTGTAAGACCTGTGGATTCAGTACCCATAACAATTGCAGTACCCTTTACCATGTCTGTATTGTAATACCATTCAGAATCCTGGAGCTGTGCTGTATAGATCTTTATGCCTCTCTCCTTCAACCATGAGATAGTCTCCTCAGATGTTGCAACTGCAATCTGACGTGTAAAGACTGCCCCGATACTTGATCGGATAAGATTTGGATTATAAAGGTCTGTAAGAGGATCACAGATGATAACCGCATCTGCACCTGCTGCATCTGCACTTCTAAGT